>CAXRAL010000046.1:0-62227 GCA_964228815.1 Candidatus Poseidoniaceae archaeon | reverse complement strand
TTACACTTCGGGTTGCTTTTATACTGCTGTTTTGGGGGCTTGAACAGTGATTGAAAAAGAAAACCGGTAAAACATAACCATGCTTCGGGATGCCCACCCTGCCATTGTTGGTACGGTTTGTGGGGCCGCCTCCATCCACGTCCTTGGGGCCGGTTTGAACCCCGAGAAACCAGCCCATCGAGCCATTCACGACCTTGACGGAAAGGGGTGGCGTTTGGTTCCGATTCATCCTCGCGATGCAGGCGGGGCCATCCTCGGCCGCCCCGTTCGGCCCGCCATTGAAGAGGGTCTCCAACCCGAAGTCGTGGTGTTTTTCCTTGCGCCTGAACGATCCAAGCAGGCGGTCATGGAACTCATGGTTCGCCATGGACGAGAAGGCATGCCGTTGCTGTGGTTCCAACCCGGTTCGGAACACGAAGACGTGCTGGAAATGCTCAACGAAGCGGGCATCCTCCACATCGTGGACGATTGCATCGTACGATTTGTTCAGCGTCATCATCTTGTCAGTGAGCACGAACATGCACCAGAACCATGGTACCTCCAAGTGCAAGCCAGCGACGAGAGCGGTTGCTCGGTGTGGTCCATTGAGTCCAACGCGAGCACGCAAGCCGCTCCCAAGACATCACTCGAATGGTGCGGCGATGCATGGGATTTGGAGCACTCTCAGCACACCGTGGCTCGGTACATTCGTTCCTTGGCGCAACCCGGTGAATCGGTCGCCGATCTCGCCGTTCGCCTGGCCTGAACATGGGCCGGCTGCAAAAGAACATCAAGTCAAATCTGCTACTGCATCGATGGTGAAGAGTTGCCCGCCGCCACCAAAGATGGCGTAGTACAGCGTGCCATCGGGGTGGAACACCAACGGCAAGGGCGTGCCCGCATCCCAAGCAAAGCGGGTGATCTCCGTGGTGTAGGCGTTGGCTTCGTCGTCGGGCATGACGTCGATACGGAGAATTTCCTGGCCGACGGGGAACAAGGTGTTCCACGAACCGTACACCGTAGCGTAGAGGGTGAACCCTTCAGAGGGCGATAATCCGGGAAGCGAGGAGTGAACGGGACGAAGATCCACGCCGTTCATGGACGTGTGAGGCGTCCAGCGGCCCACAGGCGCCTCGGTGCCGGATGGAATCGGTGTTTCAGGCGCATCGTTTGGCCAACCATAAGCGGCACCGGGAATCATGAAATTCAATTCTTCGTCGGGGTGATCGCCTTCCCAATCACGCCCGTTATCGGTGAAGAAGTACCCGTGGCCGTCCACCCATACGCCATCGAACGAGTTGCGAACCCCGCTGGCAAGGACGCCGTGTTCACCGGTGGTGGCATTGACCCAGAGAAGCGCCGCATTTCGTTCGTCTGCTTCATCGCAGACGTTGCACGTAGAGCCGCTGTGCCACAGCAACGTACCGTTGGGCATAACATCCACCGTGTTGGTTTGATGGTTCCCAACGGGAATGCCTTCAACAAGCACGCGAGGTTCCACGTAGAGGCCGCTTTCAGCGATGGTGTATGACGTCAGCTTGCCGGCCTCCGACACCACGGCTGCACCGTCCAGCACGACCAGTCCGTGAGGTCGGTCGAGCCCGTTGAGAAGCGTCCGCCGTTCATCGGTTTGGATGTTCAGTTCCGTGATGGCCCCGCCGTCCCTGTCGCAGATGAGCAGGTGGGTGTCGTTGGCCCAAACCAAGCAGGTGGGGCCGCCCAAATTGGCAGCCACACGCTTGACCTCGTAGCCGTCAACCACCGTCGGTTCCGTACCCGAAGCGTAGGGGTAGATTTGCCTGGCCATGAGCAGCGCCACAAGAAGCGCAACCACAGGTAGCACGTGCCGTCGCATCTGTTCATCCGCTCCGTTGTTTGATTTTCAACGATTTGGGTGAGCACCACAGCGGGTGGTACACCACCGCTCACGGAGCGGGTGGGGGCAGTGGGTGTGCGAAGAAGCCTCAGTTGTCGTCTCGGGTGCGACCCATGAGGGCCAGTGCACCAATGACGGCGACGAGGGCTCCAGCGGCCATGAAGCCGGGAGTGTCCTCGCTTTCATCGGCAGGTTCTGCCACAGGTTCCGAGCCACCGTCACCGACCACGATTTCGCCGAACATGTCCATGGCGATGTGGGGCTGACAAGCATAGTAGAACGTGGTGTCTTCCGTGAAGGTGTGGTGGAAAGCGACATCGCTCGAAGCCTCGCCGGACGTGATACCGTTCTCGACGTAGGTGGTCGACTTGAAGCCGTCAACCTGCTTGACGTTGTGGGGCATGGAGGAATCCTCCCAGAACCAACAGGCGGTCTCGCCGACGGCGATGTTCACCACAGTTGGGCTGTAGGCAAATCCTGACGCGTCGATGCCGATGGTTGCGGCGCAGTCGACGCCCTCGAAGGGATCGACGACCACGGGTTCGTCTGCTGGTGGCGTTAGGACCTTGTCAATCACGTGAATCACGCCGTTGGAGGCGGCGACATCGGCAGTGGTGACGGTCGCATCGCCGACCATGACGGTGCCGTTCACGACGGTGAACGTGGCGTCGTCGCCGTTCACCATGGTCGCCACCATACCGTCGGTGACATCAGCTGCAGCAACAGAGCCGGCGTAGACATGGTAGGTGAGAATGTCTGTGAGGGTGGCGTTGGCCTCGTCGGTGTCAAAGGTCGAGAGGTCGATGCCAGCTGCGGCGAACGCCTCGTCGGTCGGGGCGAAGACCGTGAACGGACCTTCGCCCTGGAGGGTAGCGACCAAACCGGCGTGAGCCAGTGCGGCAACGAGGGAGTCGTGAACGCCGGTGTTGGTGGCCACGGTGGCAATGTCGTCAAGCACGGGTTCGTCGGCAGGTGGCATGAGCACCTTGTCGATGACGTGAATGATACCGTTGCTGGCAGCAACATCGGCGGTGGTCACGGTTGCGTCGTTGATCATCACGGTTCCGTTGTCGACAGTGAAGGTAGCGTTGTCCCCGTTGACCATGGTGGCAACCAATCCGTCAGTGACATTGGCGGCGTCTACAGCACCGCTCAAGACGTGGTAGGTGAGGATGTCAACAAGCGTGGCGTTGGCCTCGTCGTTGTCAAACGTGGAGAGGTCAATGCCAGCGGCTTCAAACGCAGCATCGGTGGGGGCAAAGACCGTGAACGGACCGTCGCCTTGGAGGGTCTCCACCAAGCCAGCATGGCCCAATGCGGCAACAAGTGCTTCGTGAACACCGGTTGCAGCAGCGTTGGCGGGGATGTCTTCGGTTTCATCAGCCGAGACCCCAAAGGTGACGGTGGAGAGGCTGAGGCAGGCAATCATGAGGAGCGTTAGCGCGCGGTTCATGCTCCAAACGCCATTCGTGCCATACTTAAGTGGCGGTATTTTTCCAACGATGAATGCTAACTTCAGTTGAAGGGTGAGCGGTATTCGTGGACGTCTTCTGCGATACGGAGCAATTGGTTGTACTTCGCCACGCGATCCGAACGTGCGGGTGCACCGGTCTTGATTTGACCCGCCCTCGTCCCCACGGCAAAATCAGCGATGGTGACGTCTTCGGATTCGCCGCTTCGGTGGGAAACGACGTTGTTCATGCCGTTGGTTGAGGCCAAGTCCATGGCCTCGAGGGTCTCGGTTACCGTTCCAACTTGATTGACCTTTACGAGCATGGCGTTGGCGGCCCCGAGTTCAATGCCTTGAGAGAGGCGTTCGGATTGCGTCACAAAGAGGTCATCGCCCACCGTTTGGACGCGGTGACCGTACGCTTTGGTGAAGGCTGCCCATCCTCGCCAATCGTCTTCGCCAAACCCGTCTTCAATGGACAGGATGGGGTACTCGTCAAGCCATCCGCCATACATCTCAACCAGGTCGTCCGATGACAGCACCTTGCCGTCCATGTGATACCCGTCATCCTTCAGGAATTCTGTGGATGCCACATCAAGTGCAATACCGATTTCGTCCGTGGAGTAGCCAGCGCCTTCGATGGCGCGAACCATGTACTTCAGACCCTCCTCATTTGCGGGCAGGTTAGGAGCAAAGCCCCCTTCGTCCCCGATGCCGCCAAGCAAACCGTCCTTCTTGAGTTCGGCTTTGAGGGCGTGATAGGTTTCGACTCCCGCACGGAGGCCTTCTGGGAAGGTATCGAATCCATGGGGCATGACCATGAATTCCTGGACATCGACGTTCGAGGCAGCATGAGCCCCGCCGTTGAGAATGTTCAGCATGGGAACAGGCATCAAGCCGCCAGCAACGCCACCGACATACTTCCACAGCGGAAGTTCGTGGAACGCAGCACCAGCATGGAGGCACGCCATCGAAGCACCGAGCATAGCGTTGGCACCGAGGTTGGATTTGTTGGACGTCCCGTCGAGTTCAATCATGACCTCGTCAATCACGCGTTGTTCGTCAACCGGCAAACCGACCAACGCCTCTTCGAGGTGATCCTTGACGTTGTTCACGGCGTTCGAGACGCCTTTGCCGAGGTAGACATTTGCGTTGCCATCGCGAAGTTCCAACGCCTCGTATGCGCCTGTGGAAGCCCCGGAAGGAACGATGGCGCGACCGAGCAAACCGCCGTCGACAAAACAGTCCACCTCAACCGTGGGTTGCCCCCGGCTGTCCAGTACCATGCGTGCGTCAAGACCGGTGATGTGACCCGCCATGAAGTTCCCTCGTTTTGGCGAGGTGGGCGCGCTCCTTCAATCAAACGGGGTGTGTCCTCCGCCGGAAGTCAACTCATATCATAACGGCTGGATTTCCCGAAAAGGGCTGTTTATAGAGAAAAATTTGCAGATATTGATAATCAATCAACCATATATGGGCGGAAGGCGGAGGGAATTTCTTAAAATAGGGGCCGAATATGCGATGTGCATGCCACGCATTGCAGAAATCGACCGAGCCATCCTTGCCCAACTTCGAAAGAACGGACGCATGTCCTACGTTGATCTCGCCTCGAGGGTTGAGGCCAGCGAGCGCACGGTTCGCACTCACATTCGAAACATGGAAGAAAACGGCACAATCCGGGGCTACACCATCCGTGAGGGCGGTGTTGGTTTGACCGCCTTGGTTCGCATCAAAGTCTCCCCAGGTTCGGAAATCGGTTCGTTTGCCTCAGAAGTCACCGGATGGGAAGGCGTGGAAATCGTGTACGAAGTTTCTGGAGAAGCCGACCTCGTCGCTCTCGTTCACGTTGACGATACCATGGCACTGCGCGCCCTCCTCGACAAGATGTGGCTCGCAGCGCCGAACGATATCGCCAGCACCACCACGGAACTGGTTCTGGAACAGTACTGAGTTCTACTCTTCCTCGGACGGCGGAGAATAGTCAATGCCGCAGGACCGACACACCATCTTGTCGTCCCAGTCGCACTGACGGCGGCATCCAGTCATGGACATCAGGCCTTCCACTTGACGGAACATCCGATGGATTCCGTGTAATCCACAGCGGGTTGTTCCCCACTGAGCATGGCCTCAATGGCCTGGGCGAGGTCGTGGGTGGAGACATCGTTGGGGTTTCGAGGGTTGTCGTCCATTCGGCCTTGATACACCAGCTGATGAGCGGCATTGAACAGGAAAAATTCTGGCGTTCGCTTGGCGCCGTAAGCGTGGGCGATGGCTTGAGAGGCGTCGTGAAGGTAGGCGTAAGGCATGCCGCCGTCCGCTCGCTTGACCATGTGCTCAAAGGAGTCGTTCTCGTACACCACGGGGTCGTTGGAATTGATGCCAACGAAACCGATGCCCTTGCTCTTGCAGGATTCGGCCATGGCGTTGATTCGCCCCACGCTGGCCACAACGTAGGGGCAGTGGTTGCATTCGAACAGCACCACGGTGCCGTTGGCGCCTGCAGCGTCAGCCAGGGAAACGTGTTCTCCGCCGACAGAAGCGTTGGCATTGGGGAGGTTGAAATCGGGGGCTGCGTCTCCGGTCTGAAGGGTCATGGCCTTCGCTTGAGGCTCATGGGTCAAAATGGCTTGCTTTCAAGCGGCTCACAAAACAAACATGGCTGCAGCAGCACCGGCCACGGCCAAACCTGCGACCACCACCAGGAGGAGTTTTCCTCGGCCTCCACCGCTTTCAGCCTCAAGAGCAGGAGTTGCATCGGTCGGAAGATCGGGGACAATTTTTGCCTCGTCTCCTGGAAGTTCCTGCCCGTCCCAGTAGGCTTGCTTTGCACTTTCCCCGGCTTCAAGTTCAGCTTGTATTCGCGCCTCTTCGGCCAGACGTGCTTCCTCTGCCAGTCGTGCCTCTTCGGCAAGGCGGGCCTCCTCGGCCAAACGGGCTTCCTCCGCCAGTCGGGCTTCCTCCGCCAGTCGGGCTTCTTCGGCCAAACGTGCTTCTTCGGCCAAACGTGCCTCCTCGGCAACACGGGCTTCTTCGGTGAGTCGGGCCTCTTCGGCCAAACGTGCTTCCTCGGCGAGTCGGGCCTCTTCGGCCAGGCGGGCTTCCTCTGCAAGGCGGGCCTCTTCAGCCAGACGTGCTTCCTCTGCAAGGCGGGCCTCTTCAGCCAGACGTGCTTCCTCGGCAAGACGTGCCTCTTCAGCCAAGCGGGCTTCCTCGGCGAGGCGAGCCTCTTCGGCAAGCCGTGCGGCCTCCTCCTCTTGGCGAATGCGTTCTTCTTCCTCTTGGCGGAGACGCTCTTCCTCGGCCAAACGGGCTTCTTCGGCGAGGCGGGCCTCTTCGGCGAGTCGCTCTTCTTCCTCTCGCTTCTTTCGCTCTTCCTCAGCCAACGCCCGCTTGCGAGCTTCTTCGGCTGCCAAGGCACGAATACGTTCGTTGATGGCGTCCTCGTTTTTGCTGCGGTAACGAGTCAAAATGGCCTCTCCCATCTTGATGAATTCCTCTTCCAACAGATTCGGAACTTCCTCTTTGGCCTTCATCAAGAGCCGTTCGATGTCTTCGACCTTGAACTCACCCTCGTGCTCGTTGAGGTGTTGACGGAACACGGTGTAGAATTCACGCTGTTCCGGCGAGATGGCCCCGTCAGAGGTCATGAAATCCTGCAGCGCCGTCAGGATTTCTGTCAAATTCAGTTCTTTGACCTCAACCATGGGACCGCCGCCTACCTACAGACGTGGTCAAGCGCTTTTCATCAAGTTTTTCTCGCACTCCTGCAACCGCGTCTTGGCCAATTGATGCTCGGCATCAATGCTGAGAATGGCTTTCCAAGCCGTGGCTGCGGCGTCCATGTTGCCAAGGCCGTGGTGATGGGCAGCGATCTGAAGGCGGGCAGCGAGGTGATGGCCATCGCATCGGACGGCGGCTTCAAAGTCCGAGAGTGCGTTGTCAATCATGTTGAAGTGCATGTAATACAGACCACGCTGATGCCAGGCTGGAGCATGGTCGGGTGATTGACGCAAGGCTTCGTTGAGCGGTGCTTCAGCTCGTTCTGCTCGGTCCATCCCAATGTAGCATGCCGCCAGCTGTGTCAAGGCATGGGTGTGGTGGGGTGCTTGTTCAAGCACGTGCTTGAACTCCTTCGCACCCAAATCCCACTGGCCCAGATGCATGTGAGCGTCCCCCTTTCGAATTCTGGCCACGGCCAGTTGAGGAGCGAAATCCAGCAGGGTCTCTGCGTCGTCAAGGGCCTTCTGAGCGTCGTCCAATCCCATGTAAACCGAACTTCGGTTCAAGCGGGCTCGAATGTGAGATGAGTCCAAGGTCAGGCAGTCGCTGTAGTGGTACAGCGCCTGCTTGAGTTGCCCCTTGACGGCTGAAATGTTGCCCCGGATGTACGCCGTCGTGGCGTTTTGTCCGTGAACCTCAGCAGCGTCCACGTGAAGAAGCGAAGTTTGCGCGTCGCCCTGGTCGAGGGCGAGAAGAGCGGCTTCACATGCAATGGACGGGTCCTTCTCGGGTCTGAGGCGCTGGGCTCTGCTCAGGGATTCGTTAGCCGTTTCGAGGTCGCCCATCATCCGCTGTGTACGAGCGAGACCCAGCCATGCAACGCCCAACTCTCGGTTCAACGAGAGGGCGCCGTTGAAGGCATGAAGGGCGTCGTTCAACAGCGTTCGGTCCGTTTCTCCGGTGCCGTCTCGTAAGCGGTCGGCGTGGGCCAGATGCAAGCGGCCCTCGACCGTATGAAGCAAAGCATGGTCGATGCCGTCCGGTGTTGCCGAGAGAAGAGCGGAGGCGTCCTCAACACGATGCTGAATGAGGTAGCGGCCTGCAATGCGAGCGCGCAATTCGCCGTTGTACGGTTGAGCGTTAAGCGCTTTGAGAAGGGTTTCCTCAGCCGCCACCACCGAGCCTTCAATCTCGAGCAATTCAGCTTTGAGGAACACGGTATCCACGCCGCCGGCATCCAGCGCCACGGCGTGGGTGGCTGCTTTCAGTGCATCACGCTGGTGACCCTGTTTCTCAGCAAGAAGCCGAGCTTTGAGCGCCCATGCTTCGCCGGATTGGCGGTCAAGGGTAAGGCAGCGCTCGTTGGCTTCCAAGGCCAACTCATGTTCGCCTTCAGCCTCCAACAAGTGGGCGTAGTGGAGCCAATCGCCTGAACGGCTGGGGTCCTCTTCAAGCGCTTGCAAAATGGCCTCAATGGCCTCGGAACGAGCGCCTGCTCGTGCTCGAAGTCCGGACAAGAGCGAACGGTCGGCAGCCGTGTCAACCCCCAAGGCTTCCAATCGACGAACGGCGCGTTCGGCTTCCTCGTCGCCCATGGATGCCAACAGGTGAGCGTGGGCGCGTAGCAATGCAGGGTCGTCAGGTGTGAGTTTCATTCGAGCTTCCATCCAATGGCGGAGCAAGGCATCATCGCCACGAAGTCGGGCAATGTGCTCCAGACCCTCGAGAACGCTGGCATGCCCGGGTGACAATTGATACGCTACGCCAAGGGCGCCCTCGGCCCATTCATACAGTTGGAGATGGGCGGCGGCCAAG
Organism: Candidatus Poseidoniaceae archaeon; assembly: GCA_964228815.1. Classification (GTDB taxonomy): domain Archaea; phylum Thermoplasmatota; class Poseidoniia; order Poseidoniales; family Poseidoniaceae; genus Poseidonia. The sequence continues at coordinate 53,387 of CAXRAL010000046.1, read as the reverse complement.
CCGAGCCGGTGGGCCGTGTCGGGGTCGATGTGGAGGGAAGCCATCGTCAATTGGTGGCGATCAAAGACCTTCAACAAACGGCGAAGCAACCCCGCATGGTTGACGGAAAGGCCGGTCTCTGAACCAGCCTCTACAGGCTGATGTTGAACGACCGACCGAAGCACATCGCAAGCTTCCTGCATGTCCATTTCCAATGCATCGCTTCCTTCGTGCTGAACCAGGAAACTGTGAACGGTGAGCGATGCATCGACGTCAGGGTGGATCGTCCGCAAGGCTTCCAGCGTCGATTGAAGCGTGCGCACATCGGACAGGACGCTTTCGGTTGCGAGATTGAGGTGGTGGAAGTGCGTGGCCTGAGATTCCCGCAAGAGGGTTTGCATGTCCAGCAGACGTGTCATCTTCTGATGACCTTGATACAGGGAATATCCGAAGGCTCCCGCAGCACCAACGGAAAGCAAGCCAAGACCGATGGCGAACAGACTCATTGAACCCGAGCGGTCCACCGCGCCTTTATGGTCTGCGGAAGAATTGATGGTTGAGAAGGTCGTTTGCAGCCCTCTCAAACAAGGCCGAATGATGCCAGAATCGGTAAAGAGCGTCCTCAACCTCCCTTTTCAACCGCTCATATTGAAAGCCCCCGTGACCCGTGGGTGAATTGAGCGGTCATGAGCGAGGCGCATCCGGGGAGCGACGATATTGAGGCTCGCCTCGCATCGCTGGCCCAGTTCGGATTCCCCCACGATGAGATGGTGACGTTTCTTTCTGAACACGAAGGTGGCACCCAAGAACGCCTCGCATGGCTTGAACAGCGTCGTGAAACGGCCGCTGAACTTGATGAGCGATTCCGAGCCATCGAGCTGGGGGGGCGGGCCGATGAAGGCTTGCGCGCCCTTCACTCGGCATTGAACAACCCGTTCACGGTTGAGGCGAGCGTCGTTGAATTTGAACGACATCTACGAGGCGTCCTTTCGTGGGAACCGCCGTTGAGCAGGAGCAAATCAGTTTGGTTTGAAGCGGGCAACGGCAACGATTGGGACAACCTCTTCACTCGTTTGATGAACTTGGACGTTTCGAGCCTCCCGGCCGTCGTGCCCCTTCATCGCCTCTTTGAATCCCCCGAACGGTTGGATGAAATCGTTCGCCACCTGCGAACCATCGAAGCGGATGAAACCCGCCAACGTCAACTGATTGAGGCTGGTGCTGAACGACTCAGGGGGCACGGCTATCCTGTTGGCGACTTGGGTGTGCGTCCACTGCTTGAAGGACTGCAGGATCTTGAGCGATGGCAGACGTTCCACGCCAAGCGGGAACATGTCCGACTGGCTGCCGTTCAATTGATTCAACCGTTTGATCCAGATTTGGCGACCGAATTCGAACAACGTTGCAACGGGATGCAGAACGTGGAAGAAGCGTCTGAACTCGACGCATTGACCGATGAAATCCAAGCCTTAGCCCAGGCATTGGAGCAGCGCCGGCAAGTGCTTTCTGATGCGATTCATGCATGGCGAGCAGAAGGCATTGTTTTCCCGCATGAAGGTGATTTGCACCCCAACGATTTGATGGCATGGGAAGCCAATCATGACACGGTGGCAACCTCGGTTGAGCGCCACCTTGCGCTCGTGGAACGCTGGAACCGGTTTGCTCGGCACTGGCCTGCTCAAACGGCGGCCTCGGAAACGCTGCTGGGTCACCTTGACAGAACGGAGGAACTCCAAGACATCGTTGACGAAATGGATGGGTTGTGGAAGCAACTCGAACTGGACGGTTTAGCGTTGTTGGAATCGTACGAGCATGCTGGTTTGGACGTGAGTGCTTGGCGACAACGGGTGTTCGACGATCCCATGAACGCGATGGAACGCATGACCGTTGAACGGGGTCAATGGGACTCTCGGGTGTCGCTGATGAACGAACTCAATGCCCTCGACACGTCATTCTCTGGTCAAGAAGACACGTTCCTGCGACTCCAACTTCTCGCCAGCGAAGACGTTGATGCTGAGGTTATCGAAGAAATGCAAGGTCATCTTCAGCGTGCACAACGACGATCTGAGCGGCACCGTGTCATGCTCAACGAGGAATTGGCGGCCCTTCGTCGCGCCGGCGTGCTGGAACGAGAAATCTCCACCGACCAGATGAACCTCCGAGAACTCGAGGCTCACGTGGCAGATCTCACGCGTTCAAACGGAGCTGCCAACGCTACAACCCACAACGGCGTCATGTTGGAACGAATGCGAACGTCCGTTGAACAAGAACTCGATGCGCTTCACGAACAAGGTTGGCACGTTGATGAATGGCGAACAGCTGTCAAGGGTGAATTGGTGAGGGTCGCCAGGGAACTCAGCGAGGCGCGTCCCCATTTACTTCGCCACGATGTCCTCCGCCGAAGGCTTGCGACCCTGCCGTGGAACCGTCATGTCGACTTGGGTTTGAGCGTTGAAGCCATGTGTCAGCAACCTCACCGTTTGGCCTACCTCAGTCAACAAATTCCAGTCTACACCACCCTGTTATCCGCTCGCCCGGTGGAAGACGAAAGCTACACGCTCAGCCTTTGGATGCCAGTGGAAAAACACCCCACGCTCATTCCGGTTTCTGAAGACCAAGACCGAAAGGTGCTCCAGCCTGCAACAACCCTCGATGACGCCCATGAAGCCATGCTTGAGGCCATGGACGACAAGTCAACAACGGACACTGAAGAGGACAAACCCCTGCGCAGCAACGAGGAACAGCCCGGCGAAGCATTGTCCGAAAAGGTGGAGGTTTCGCCGGAGCGCGAGGCGACAACCTCGCTCTCCGATTCGCCATCGCCAACAGAACCGGTTGAGGCTGAGGAAGAACAACCCGTTGCAACCCCGGTAGCGCTTGAAGAGGATGTACCTGAAGGGGAGGCAATGGTAGAGGATGCACCTGCAGAAGAGGTTCGCGAAGTTGAGGTCGTCCCCTCCGGAAAGGGTACGGCCAAAGCGCTGACCGCGCTAACGGAATTGGTGGCGTTGCTGGGCCTGCCGGATGAAGCGTTGGCCATTGAGCAACGCGAGATGGAGGCCATCCCTGACCTTCGGCGGCGATTGGCAGCCGAGGTGAACATCTCGCCAAGGGACGTTCGCGTTGGACGGCTGCTTCGGTTGACCCTCCGGCTGTTGCCTCAGGGAGATGGAGACGATGCCTCACGGGCTAAGATGCTCAGCACCCTTTGTGAACTCGTTGCGCCGCTCAAGCGCTGGATGCGGCGCCGGCTTGAAGCACGGCATTCGGGAGCGGGTGGTGAATTTCTCACGGACGCCGCGGAATTGGGTGTCGCGCTCGAGCGCATCCCCGGGCTGGGCCATCACCTTCCATTGGACCTTGACGACTGGCCCCTTCCATCGGACATCAACGAACTGAGCGAAGAGGTGGCCAAACTGGCCCGCAGCGTCCACCTTCCTTCGGCTGGTGGCGTCAAGGCGTGATCAGCTGAGATCGTCCCACAGCGCATCCTCGTCAACGGCCGCCTTGGATGGGGGAGGGGGCAACGGAGCGGGCGGGAGCGGTGCAGGTGGAAGAACCGCTGGCGCAGGTGGCGGTGGGAGCGGGGCCGCCGGGAGTGTTGTCGGTGCGGGTGGTGCCGGAAGTGGTTTGGGTGGCGAAGGCGTTGTGACCGCCGGTGGTGGGGGCAAGGGCGGCATGGCAGCCGACGTTGGCGTGGATACCACCATCGAGGTTGGAGGGCCACTGATGGCCGGCCCTGCGGGTACCATGGAGGGCATGGATGCCTGAGGCTGAACCACGCTCATGGGAACCAAGGCGTTGTCGTGCTCCGCCGCTACAGGAAGGGCCGCTGGTGCTGCTTTTTCGGAAGACGAGGTCAGTTCAGGAGCGGGTTGAGCGGGTGCGCCCATCGCTTTGATGACCGCATCGATGTGTTGCGTGTCAAGGGACGACGTGCGCAAGAATTCAACGAATGCGGGACCCAGCAAAGCTGTGCTGTTGTGAATCAAGTACGGCTCCTGTCGCCAACCGGAGAGGTAGAAATCGTGGCGTCCGCCGTGGTCGGAAAACGAAAGGCGGTGGAGGTCCAATTGAGCCATCAACAGACCTGCTACACCCGTCAGCACAAACGCCCCGCCACCGAGAGCGAGGATGCTTTGAGCAAAGCCGGTCGCCATCACGAGGCCGAATCCAATGGCGCCCCACCACACGGCCTGCAACTTCTGAAACAGGTCGAGATGGGTATGGGAATATCCGGAAATGTGCTCTTTAACCAGTGCCATACGGACGTTCAGCCGGCGAACACCATCGGGGTCGTACCGCGCTTCAACGATTCGCATCAATTCATCGTCCATGATCAGCGATGTTGATTCCAGCCCGCTGCGGTGCTGACTGAGCGGAAATTCAGTCACGTCTTCACCCTGAAGGGCAAGGATTGGCGCAGCCCGAATCGGCAACGTCCAAGCCTCAATGGCTGACGAGGTGGCAGAAGGTGGGGCTGCTGTCTCCGAGTCGCCCTGCGCCTCTGCTTCATCCGGTTCTGCGTCGGCTGGCGTGTCATCGCCGTCGGCTGCGCCGTCGTTCTCAACTTCGCTCGCCGAGTCGTTGTCCTCCGTGGGAGTGTCTTCGGACGATGCCTGAGCCTTTTCGTCCGGACCGTTAGCCTTCGCTGCCGCGTCGTCGGAGGCGGATTCGTCCCAATCGGTGGCGGGCCACTCCTCGGACTGTTCATCGTCCATGAAGGGCGCTTCCCTTCACAACCACATAAAGTGAGCCGTGAGGTTTCAACGATGGACTTCAGCAAACCAGACGGTCAAGTCATCCGATGCTTCGAAGCCCTTGCCTTCCTTGGTACCCACGAGGGTGTTGGCGGAGGATTGGTTGACATAACTCAGCACCTTTTCGGTGACAGAACCGTTGAACAGAACAGCTTCAGCTTCCTCAGCCTCGTTGAGTGCGTCAGCGAGTTTGGAGGGGCCGATTTCCTCAGAGAACGTCCCGTCAGCAAAACGGATGACGGCTTTGTTCTTGCCCATCTCGTCAACTTTGTCGAAGAGTTCCTGAATGTCGGCGGGGGCCGATTCCTGCTCGTAGGCTTCGTCCATGTCCTTGTCCCAGTCTTTGTCGCCGCCGTACTTTTGGTCGTCTTCGGCGATCTTCTTGTCGAGTTGGTGCTTGAACTTGGCCGCTTCGACCTTCTTCTGCAGGCACATGGTGACCGTCTTCTGAGGGAGAAGTTCCCATTCCTGGCCGACAGGTGCTTGGGCGACATGGTCGACCTTCATCATGTCATACAGCTGCATGAACAGCATCTCACCGCCGCGATCACCGTCAATGGCGACCGTGACACTCTCCTTCCCGTTGGCAAGGTCGATGAGTTCCTGCTTGATGTTCCCAGAGCCGTCGGCGCTGATGGCGTTCTTCACGCCGCAGTGGAGCAAGGTTCGAACGTCGTTCCGACCTTCGACGATGAGGAGCGAAGACGAAGATTCGACGTTGGGGCCGCAGGTCAATCCGTGGAAGGACTTGGCCGTTCCCACAGTTAACACCGAGCGAACTTCCTCGATGACGGTCTTCGATGCGGCTTCACCGGAGTTTACCATGGTAAGCAACAATTCCTTGGCGCGATCGACCACAGCCGTGCGCTTCGTTGCACGAATGTCGCTGATTTGAAGCACCTTGATGATGGCGTTGCAGGGGCCGATGCGGTCGATGGTTTCCAATGAGCTGGCGATGATGGCCGTCTCAACGTTGTCCATGCTGCTGGGGATGATGATCGTCCCGTGCACCTTGCCGTTCTTGGTTTCCATTTCGACGTCGACGTGCCCGACGCGTGCCGTTCGTTGCAGCTTTCGAAGTTCCAATTCATCGCCGAGGAGGCCCTCGGTTTGGCCCATGATGGCCCCGATGATGTCCTTTCGCTGGACGGTTCCGTTCACCTTGATATCAGCCCGAATTTCGTACTTCATGGCCTTGCCTTTTCCACCGCCACCGCGGTTTGAGTTGCCGCCGGAGCGGTTTGAGTTGTTTCTTCCCATGTGGATTCTCTCCTTGTTTGCACACAGCCACGACCAAGGGGCCGACGAAGTGTCGGCGTCCGAAGCTACCACCCGAAGAACGGGGGAGTGAATGTGAACAAGTGCCTCCACCGGCCGATGCCTTTTGAATCCTGTGCAGAAATTGAGCAGGGATTTGGCTATTTTTTCAACTGACGGTTTCTTCAAAAGGTCGGAGGCACTCGGTAGCGTGTGTCGTCGCAACAACTGGGAGCCTTGGACGTGTTTCGTTCAACGGTCGAGGTGATGTTGACGGACGGTGTCCTGACGCGTGAAGAGAAGCGACTCATCATCAAACTCGCCAGTGCGCTCAACCTCAAACCTGAGGAGCCAGCTTACATCTATCGGTGCATCCAAGCAAGCGAGCCCTCAGAGAGCGGCGAGCCGGTTTCACACGACGACATGCGCGTCATCTACACCAAAGTGTTCGAAGTCGCCATCGTGAACGCTTCGCTGTCGAGGGACGAATTCAGGGTACTCGCCAATCTTCGGGACCAGTTCAACATTGAAGACCAGCTCCATGAAGAAATTGAGCACGAACTTCGTGAGACGATGAAGGAAAAGTACGGGGATAAGGCGATGATTGACACCTTGATGGACACGCTCAAAGATTCAGTGGGCCTGGTCGGTGACCTCTTTGACACCTTCCGGAAGAAAAGCCCTGAAGGTGACGAGCGGTGAACCCGTTTCTCGATGATTGGCTTGAAGGGCAGCCCATCAAGGTCCTCAAATCAAAACGACGGTGTCTTCGATTTCTGCGAGAAGCTTACAACCGGTGCGTGAGCGATTTTGCCAACAAAGTTCGAACCGATGTTACCATGACAGACGGTGGGTTTCGCTTCCACGCTGGCACGCCGTTGCCCGATCTCCGTCAAATCACCTCGTGGATGATCACCCACGCACCCAACCAACGGGTGCTCGCCCGCATCATTCCAGCCCTTTGGAAACGGCACGGTCGAGAAGACGTCAGTGTCGCAGGAATGCTGCTGGCCAACCTCGAGCCCGCCGTGCTTGGCCAGGAGCCTTGGATGGCGTTCATTCATTTGCTCCAACGTCAAGAACCGCTCTTGGTGGTGCTTGAGGTCGCTGAAGAACTGGTGAGAGCAGGGCACGCTGTTCCAGACGACGCGTGGTTGTCGGCAGCAGCGGAACAAAGCGGCCATTGGCATCAATACTGCGTGCTCTTCCTTTCCCTGCGGCGTGAGTTAGGGGCGTGCAGGCCGTTGGTCGAACGGGCACCGAAGGGCGGTGAAATGTTCGAGCGTATTCGCCAACGCCTGCTTGAATCGGAGAGTTGAAGGAGCCGGCCCATCATTTCTGCCCATGGTGGAACGCCTCCTCCCTGCAGAAGACCCCGTTCTTGAGAGCGTGTTGAAGTGGACCGTTGAGCGGGATGCCAAGGACGTCCGCCGCCTGCTTGAATGGCTCCCAGAGGCCCGGTCAAGTCGAGAGCGAAAGGCGTTGCTTCAGCGGGTTCGCGGGCTGCTCACGGAGTTGGAAGCGGCGCTTGATGAGCTCGACAACATGCACTGAGGAATGCCATCATGACCGTTGCCGTCATCCTTGCCGGAGGGAAAAGCCGCCGCATGGGCGAAGACAAAGCCGCCATGTTCGGTGGCGTTGAACGACTCCAAGCCTGCCTCGCCGAGTCATGCATTGACCGAACCGTTGTGCTCTGTGGGCCGGAACATCGCCGGTCTCGTTTCAAGGGCGACGTCATGGCTGACCCTCCGCACCTTCAGGGGCTTCACCGCATCATCCCGTGGGCGATGAACGCCTTGGAAGACGATGTGGTGTTGATTCCTTGTGATGCGTTTCTCCTGACCGCCGAAGCCGTGGATGCACTCATCCATGGTTCACCAGAGGGGGGCGTTCCAGTGGACGAATCCGGTCGACGTCAACCGCTCTTCGCCCACCTTCCAAGAGGGGTGATTCTCGACGAGAACGCTCACCAGGTTGAGAGGTTGCTCGCCCACCTCCCGACGGTTGATTTGGAGGAGTACCGCTCGGCATTTTCGAACTTCAATGAACCCGAAGACCTTGCCCATCCCGAACTTCAACTTCGGTTCCCTTGAGGACAACACGGCCTTCAGCGATCATCGTGAGGACCTCAGGATACAATCGGTGTTCCTCAACCTTGACGCGGTCGCTCAATCTGACTTCATCATCTTCAGCGAAGACAGGCACGATGCGTTGGGCGATGATGGCCCCGGTGTCCATGCCTTCGTCAACCAAATGGACGGTGCAGCCGCTCACGGCCGTTCCAGATGCCAGCACATCACGGTGTGCGTGAGCGCCGGGGAAATGAGGGAGAAGCGAGGGATGGATGTTGATCACACGACCCTGCCAAGCAGCGAGGAACGTCGGCGAAAGCAACCGCATGTAGCCCGAAAGCACGATGAGTTCCACATCGTACTGTTCCAATCGGTGCAGAACCTCCTCCTCGTGCTCCGCTCTGGACCGTCGATGACCGTCATGCACCTGCTCAACCACCTCGACAGGCACGCCTAGCCGTGTGGCTCGTGCCACACCTTCCACTTCGGCCCGATTCGACACCACAACCGCGGTTTGGTGGAGCGGATGATGGGTTCGTTGAGCCAACACCAGCGCTTCCATTCCACTTCCAGAACCGGAGAGGAAGACCGCACAACGCAGCGGTTCATCGGACGAAGCGAGACGCCCGCCAATGTGGATGAAATCCATGAATTGCGCAAGAAGCAACGGGTTTCAACCCTTCCCATGCATTAGGAAGAGGTTTTAGCAAGGCTCCCACCACCGTAAGCGAGGACCTATGTCAGAACATGCGAGGTCCTCAGCGGCGAGGCGAAAAGAGGCCTCGCTCGCACTGGCTGAAACCTACGCGTCTCTTTCCGACGATGAGGTTGTTCACCAGGTCTTGGCGAATCACAAGCCAAGCGCCAACCCCGTCGTGCGAATCGTTTGGATCGTCTTTGGCAGCATTTTCGTGGTGTTCGCTGCCGTCGGTGTCTTTCTCCCAGGTTGGCCCACGACCTCGTGGTTGGTGGCCGCTGCGTACTGTTATGGCCGGTCTTCTCAGAACCTCTTCCGATGGTTGGTCACCAACCGTGTCTTTGGCTCGCTGTTGTTGAATTACTATCGATCCGGGAGAGCCTTGCCGTTTCATTCAAAAATCGCCATTTGTGGATTGATTGGCATTGTCTCTGCCGCCTCCATTTGGTACATCACCATCCTCGGCGACCCGGGGTTCGGTCAAACCACCATTGCCATCATTGCCGTCATCGGTATTTGGTGGGTAGGATGGCGCGTCCCCAGCACGGCTTGAAACGACGGCGGGGTTTTCCCGCTACTGCATCTGAGGCATACGAAGGACGTGAGGAGTCCCCGCCTCGACTTCAATGTCGGAAGAGTCGGTGACCGGTGAACAGCATGGCCACGCCACGGGCGTCGGCTTCGTCAATGACCTCTTGATCACGAATAGAGCCGCCGGGCTGAACGATGGCAGAAGCCCCTGCTTCGGCGGCCTGCTCAAGACCGTCCTTAAACGGGAAAAACGCATCCGATGCGAGAACGCAATTCTTCGCTCGCTCACCCGCGCGTCGTGCGGCGATTTTCACGGCCTCAACGCGACTGGTTTGGCCCGGCCCGATACCGACCGTCGCCGTTCCTTGAACCATGACGATGGCGTTGGACTTGACCTGCTCGCAAACGCGAACGGCAAATTTCATGCTGTCGAGTTGGTCGAGCGTTGGCTCAACCTTGGTGACCGTGGTGGCTTTGCTCCAATCGATGATGGGGGGTTCTTCGGTTTGGACCAGCACACCACCTTCGATGGGTTTGCGGACGACCTGCCGTTCGAGCGGTTCGAGGCGGTCGCCCGGTGAATCAATGGTGAGCAGTCGTCGGTTTTTCTTGGCCATGAGCACCGTCTTCGCTTGATCGGTATAACCCGGTGCCATCATGACCTCGACGAACAAATCACCGACAGCTTCGGCCGTGGTTTCGTCCACAACTTCGTTGAAACAAATGATGGAGCCGAAGGCAGATTCAGGATCGCTCGCCAGGGCCATTTCAAACGCCTCGAGTTGAGTGGCTCCAAGGGCAGCACCGCACGGGTTGTTGTGCTTCACGATGACACAAGCATGCGGGGTTGAGGGCCATTCATCGGTGGACAGCGAACGGCACAAACGAAGCGTGGCATCGGCGTCGCTGTAGTTGTTGTAGGACATGGCTTTACCACCTTCAACGTGTGCAGTGACCAGGGTGGTGTGGCCTTCGGGAGCATCGTGTGCGACGTAGAGCGCAGCGGCTTGATGTCCGTTTTCGCCATAACGAAGGGTGTCGACGAGATGGCTCGCTTCCAATACGCTCTGAGGAAGTCGATTCCGTTGGTCCTCCATCGATGCCCCGTCGGCTGGGTCGCCGACCACACGTCGATGCAATTCCTGCGCGATGGCCACGTCGTAGGCCGCCGTGTGTTCGAAGGCCTCGAGGGCCAACGACTGACGAAGAGCCATGGCCACGGATGCGGGGTCGTCAACCGACTGTAGCGCTTCGATCACGTCACCGTACCGTGCTGGATTCGTGGTGATGAGCACGTGTCGGTGGTTTTTGGCCGAGGCTCGAACCATGGTTGGGCCTCCTATGTCGATCATTTCCAGCAACGCATCGTCGCTCAAGGGGGGCACCGTTGCAGCTGCGTCGCCAAACGGATAGAGGTTGCAGGCCACCACGCGAATGGGTGCATAGCCGAGTCGAGCCAGTTCTGTCGCATCGGCCGCTTGGTGGAGTCGAGCAAGAAGGGGCCCGTGAATCGCCGGGTGGAGCGATTTCACGCGCCCATCGAAGATTTCTGGATGCTGCGTTACGTCCGAGACGAGGGTGACCTTCAGGCCTGCTTCCTTCAGCGTTCGAGCGGTGCCACCCGTTGAGAGGAGCTCAAAGCCGAGCGCGTCCAAGGCGGTGGCGAACTCAACGATGCCGGTTTTGTCGTACACGCTGAGAAGCGCCCGAGGCGGCGAGGAAACGGTGGACATGGACTGAACCCGTTATCGCAGTTGCCCCGTCCGATGCATTTGAACATAGCGACAGGGTCGTGATGGCCGCTTGTTCAGTCGCCTCGAGCAGAGATGACTTGGTCCACTCTCAGCAAGCCACAGGCCGTTTCGGTAGCGGCTTCAAGCGCATGATGGAGGGTGTCAGTGGGTAGCCACGTCCCTTCAATGGGAGCGACCGTGCCGTCTGCAGCGATGCCGGCGTGTTGTTGCCCTGAACGGTGCGCAGCCCGCAGTGTAAGCAAGGTGTCCAAGCGGTAAACCCCGGCGTTCTGGGCCAGCGTTGAAGGAATGTTCTCCAGCGCTCTGGCAAAGGCTTCCATCGCCAAACGCTCCCGGCCTGCTTGGCCTTCGGCAGCTTCTTTCACCATCAGGGAAGCCCCCATGTGGAAGCTTCCACCGCCACGAACAACTGCACCGGATTTCATCGCAAGGGACGTGGAGCGAAGCGCATCGTACAAGCCGCGAATCGTTTCCTCGACCGCCGCTCCGTCGCCGCCTCCCACGTCAAGGGTGACGAGACCGGCCTGTTCACCAAACCGAAGACACAGGCGTTCTCGGCGTCCGTCAAGCCCTTCTCCCGTTTCGATTTCAAGGCTTGAAAACCGCCCCAACACCGAGGCGTCAGCGTCGTCTAAATGATCGCACATGGTCGCTCCAGAGGCACGGGCGAGGTCTTCAATGCCGGAGCGTTCCAAGCCACCCAAAACGAAACAGCCAGCGTCGGTCAAGGCGTGGACGATGGTTGGCTCAATGGTCTCGGCGCTGAAAATGGCGGTGGCACCTGTGGCCAACACGGCCTCAATTTTGCCCTTCAGAAGCGCATCGTTGGCTTCGATGAACGCCATCCATTGGTCGGCACGCTCGACCTCGATTTCGGCTTCCCTGACGGTTTCCTCCACATCAAGAGGACAGGTGAGGGTCAGCACGGCACCGGATTCAAGACGACGAGGAAGTCGGTCGAGCGTCAACGCTGCATCAAGCACCAGGCCGTCAACGAGACGCGTATCGTGGAGATTACCCTGGGTTCGTTTTGCCATGCGGACGTCTTCGTGGTCAACGCCATCGCTGGACGCCACGGTGTTGAGGGCTTCCACGATGAGGTTCGCCAGGGCATCATCGCCCGTATCGGCTGAGGTCCCGGTCATGGACGTGCGGGCAACGGACACGAGGCGTTTGCGGTCGGCATCCATGGTCTCAGTACGATGCTCAAGGTGCTGGAGCGCCACGTCGAGGGCCAGTTGAAACCCTTGGATGCACACGAGCGGATGAAGACCTCGCTCAAGCAGGCGGCCGGCTTCTCGCATCAATTCGCTGGCGAACAACAAGCAACCGGTGACACCATCACCGCACGCCTGTTCTTGTGCATCTGCAAGTTGAACGAAGGCCTTGGCCGCAGGGTGCTTCACGAGCAGTTCGGCGACAATTTTCGCGCCGTCGTTGGTGACCGCCGTCTCCCCGTTGGTTTTGTAGAGCATCTTGTCAAGGCCTTGCGGACCAAAGGTGCCTTGCATCAGGTCGCCGAATGCAGTGGCGGCCGTGACGAGTTTCTGCGTGACGCCCACGCCGCTCGTGACCGTGGTGGTGGGGCGAACAATCGCAACAGGGGCGCGCCCACTGCCGTCGTTACCGTTCGCCATGATGCGAGAGGCGGGGCCTCTTGTTCTTCAACCCTCTTTGGGAAGAAATCACTTCTTCTTGGTCGTGGATTTCTTCGCCGCCGGCTTCTTGGCGTGCTTGCCCAACTTGTGCTCCTTCTGAGCCTCATTGTTGGACCAGTGGTAGGCCATCTTGAGCAGGTTGAGGTAGTGCTCGTTGCCGTCCTTGCACATCTTGTCGTGAAGGACTTCGTTGGTCATGAACACATCGCCCCAGAGTTGAGCAGCCGTGCCCTTGTCGCCCTTGGGCATGTCGAAGACTTCCTTGATGGTGGGCTCAAGGTAGGAGCGCCAAACACGGGCTGGGTTCACGGCCATGGTGACTTCCACCACGATCTCGTTCTCCGTGATGCCCGTACCGGTCTGCCAGGTATCCTCGCCCAGGTCGGCCAGGAACGGCAGACACAGGTCCTGAATGGACAGGCTGGTCATGGGGTCGGCGGCGGTCAGCGAAGCATAGGCCTCACGCATGCGACCACGGTCAGCACCGCGGGCGGCGGTCTGGAAGCGCAGCTTGTCAATTGAGGTCGGCACGAGGAATCGTACGTCGGTGTAGTACACAAGCGGGTTGTCATCAGGCGAATTGAAGATGTGTTCAAACGGTGCAGGCCCGGAGGATTCACCCAACATGTCAACGGGGTAGACGGTCTTCAGGGCGTTGGTGGCCACGGTCTGGATGATGCGGCGCATCAAACGCTCGGGAGCTGCTGACACGTCGTTGAACGTGTTCAGGTACTCCTGCATGTTCAGGATGTCATAGCCGCGAACGGAAAGGATGGAGTGGACGTTAGGTCCAATCATCTTCTCGCCGTCAACATCGGCTTGGCTGATCCATCGTGCGCCACGAGCGACATCGGAGGCGGCGACCAAATCGGCGTAGGCCTTGAATCGGCGGGTGACACGGTTCATGAAGTCGGCCTGGTCGAGCTTGGTGAACACCGTTGCATCGTAGTTGGACTTGAGGGCGTGGTCGGCCACCTGGCTGGCGTTGGCACAGGTCAGGAGGTTGCCTTGGTCTGAGGGGTACATGATGAGGCGACGTCGCTTGGCAGCACCGCCAAGGGTGCCGATGTGTGGGTCGGTCAGGATGTAGCCGAGCGTGGCGCACACTTCGAACAGACGGCTGTACTTGTCCTCGTCGCTGGAATTACCAATCCATTCGTCAAGACCGGGTTCAATGCAGTGGAATTCCAGAGGAACCATTTCCGAACCGGCACCAAAGGCTTGGCGGACGGTTGAGGATTGCATCATGCCCATCATGGTGTAAAGCGAGGTCTTGCCGGTGGTCAGGAAGACGTCCGAAATGCCTTCTTCACCGAACGAGGAGCTGCGGTCGGGGAGGTTCACGAGGAGGTTGAAGGCCGTGGCCGTTTCTCGGTTGCCGTTGACAGCAGGCCAGATCCAGGTGTTGGGGCGAGTCATCAAGTAGCCTGAAGCGTCCTTGCCGAAACCAGCAGGAGAGTAGCGGGTCCATCCCAATCGGTTGTTGAAGGACACGTTGCGGTGCATCAACGACGGGTAATAGACGCGGTCAAGCGGGTCGGAGTCGGGGACAACGCCGCGGTGGCCGAGGCCCCAGAGAATGACTTCCCACTCGGGGAATTCCTTGTCTTCCGTTCCAAGGAACAGGTGGTCGTCGTTGCGGGTGTCGCCCTCAAGGATGGCACCACCCATGCGCTCTTCGTCGCCGGTTGAACAGAAGAAGAACGTCTGCGTGGTGAACAACTGCTTGGGCGTCCACATGTTGGCGTTGATGATGGTCTTCTGCTTCAGATAGTCAGCGATGTTGGTGATCCTTCGCTCGTACTTGAATCGGTCCGAGTCGATCCACGACGATCCGAGCACCAAGTTGGTGTTGAGGAGTTTGGCGCTCGCCGGACCGATGTAACGGGTTCGAGCGTCAGCCTTGGAATGGTCTGAAGCTGGAATTTCTTCCCACGGTCCCTTGCGAGGAATGTAGGTCATGAAGGTCTCGGCGTCGAACTTGTCGTCCTGTGCCCGTGCGACCACGGCTTCCACTTCGTCCATCAACTTGACGTAGGTCTCGTTGGGCAAAATCCGCCCGGTTTCCACGAATGATTTGTCTGATACACTGCGATGTTCCCACATTTTTCTTCACCTCAAAATTTCTTCTTTTCTTCAGGAGGAGCTTCCTCCTCTTCTTCCTCATCCTCGGATTCTTCCTCTTCGGCGTCCTCCTCGGTGGATTCGTCATCATCATCGTCGTCGTCGTCATCGTCGTCATCGTCGTCATCCTCAGCATCTGCATCGGGGTCGAGCATCTCGATGACGGTGTCCTCTGCCGTTTCCTTGGCCACTTCAGCGGCGGCGGCAGTGGCGGCTTCTTCAGCCTTGGAGATGATGTCTTCCTCGGAAACTCGGTCGGCAGTGGCCTGGTCGAGGATCATGGCAGCGGCAGCGGCCATGGACGAGTCAACCATGGGTGCACCACGGTAGACGTACTGAGCGAAAAGGCCGAACAGGCCCAAGACAGCGCCGGATGCGATGATGAGCCCGCTGTTGTTGCGCTGAAGGTCATCCGGGTCAATGTTGGTTTCCGTGCCCGTCTCGAAGATGGTCAGAGGCTGGAGGCCGTGGAACCAGGTGTTCGATAGCACTTCAATGACGGCCCACACGGCGTAGAGAATCATGATCAGGGACGCAGGTTGCATCCACGATCGGTTTTCAAGCACAAACCCGGCCAAGCCGGTCGCAGCGGGGGTTCCTTCATCGGACATAGTGAGACCTCACTGCTCCGACCTCCTGTGTTTGACATTTAAAGGATGTCCCATTATCAACCTCGAAGCGAAGATATCCAGCGCCCGTCAAGTCAACGCTTTCGTTGTTGCCTACGAGCGGATTTTCCTTTCCGACGTGGGTTTTCCCAAGCGTTTCCTTTCTTCCGGTTGTCCTGCCAGAACTTGTTGGGTTGATCCATGCCCTCCGGCATGTCGTCAAACGACTCAATGCTCAGCCTCATGCCGCCGAGCTCGTTTTGCAGTTGTTTGACGTTCTCGCCTCCGCGCCCCACCAACGTGGAAATCATGTTTGAGGGAGCGTAGATGACGGCTGAGGTATCGCTTGAAAACCGGACCTGACATTCAACCCCAACCCACTGTCGAACCGTCTCGACAATGCGGTCCTTTGCCATCGCCCTTACGGGAGACAAATCGTTGGTTGTCGCACGACCTTCGAGCGGGACAACGGCGATTTCGGAGCCAAAAGCAAACATTTCGTGGGTGAGTTTGCCGCTCGGGAATTCAACCACTTCAATGACCGGTCGGGCCAGTTCTTCCTGCATGCCGGTGGGTGGTTTGACCGTCATTCGCAACTCCAACACTTGCTGAATTTTTCCAGACTCAACGTGAAGGATGGTGTCCAAGACCTGGCTGACTAAGCCCAACTCGACTTTGCCAATGAGGCGCTGGATGGCCTCGAGGGCGGAGTTGGCGTGCGTCACCCCAAGCAGCCCAACACCGGCGAGGCGAACGTCAGCAAAGATCTCGAAATCCCTGGCGCGCCGGACCTCATCAAAGATGACGAAGTCGGGACGAACGAGGAAGATGATCTCAGCCGTCTTTTCGAGGTCGCCCTCGAGCGGCGCGTATTGCGTGATGCGGTCAGCAAGCTGCAAGTCTCTTGGCGCCTCCATCGTCTTGACCAACGCCCCCACCTCGGTGTCAAGGTACTCGGCAATGGCTTGGGCGAGGGTGGTTTTGCCCGAACCAGGGCGACCACAGATGAACACGCCACGATGGTGGTTACGCAGCCGGTCCACCAAACGCTGATCGAGGTCGTAATCGCCCAGGCTGAGTTTGGCCACCGGTCGTACAACGGTGATTTCACGGGCATCGGAAAACGGAGGCCATGCCGAGGTGATGCGAAGGTCACCGAGTTGAATCACGCGGCAACCTTTCCGGTCGATTTCAAGAAAGCAATCGCTGCGGTGACGGTGCTCTTCCACCAGGGCAACGAGGTCTTCCTCGAGCTGTTCAAGCGTGAGGGTGTCCCAATTGGCGACGGAGGATTCTGCTTCAACAAGTTTGAGTGAACCGATGGCACCTCGCTTGACTCTCGGCGGGCAGTCGGCTTTCAGGAACACCGTGTGAACGTCCTCCATCAGCAGCGACTCAAGGTGGTCCGGAAGCGATGGGTGGTCACCGTGGGTTGCCATCGGTTAACAGGTCGTCAGCGCAGGCCTTTGACACTTCGCACGAGCAAGGGGGGTTTTGATGTGCATCAAGCGCCATTGGGCTGCATCATATAGCCCGTCACCCAGAAGGAGCCGATGAACGACAGGGAGAGGATGTAGGCGCCCACCGTGGGGAACGCCCAGATGGAAATCGAGACCTGTGCAAAAACCACGATGGTGGCCAGCACGGCCAACATGTTCCATGGGCCACTGCCGTTGAGATTCAGGTAAGCGAACGTGGATTCTCGCTCCGAAAGGGCCCAAACCACGCCGGTCAAGGCGCTGAGCGCAATGAGGGTCAGCACGGCGTCCATCACGGTGCCTTGCAGGAACCACACGCCCAAACTGGCCACCAAACTTGCACCGAGCATGCGTTGGACGGTGTTCATTGAGAGGCCCATGGTTTCCGCCAAGCGCACGGCGTTCTTCAATTCTCGCAAAGGAGGGTTAGCGTGGGGCCGATTCAGTTGGACGGTGTTGGGATAGCCACGCACTCAGGTCCAACAGTGATTCAGGTTCAGGAACAACACCAGGCACCCCATCTGCTACACGTTGAAGGAAGCTCAGCCATTGTTCTTCAAGCGGCTGAGAAGGGAAATACTCGACCAAAGGCGACTCATCCAACCCGGCCCCTGCATACCAAGCGACATCGCCTGTTCCAAAATCAAGCACCGCCCCACTCGTCGTTCCCTGAACCGCAAGGGTTCGCTGTTCTTCTTCAGCTTCCCATGCGACATCGATGGTGATGATGGATGACTGCGTCCCAAGCCAAATGTTGGCAGAGGATTCGGTCGTCTCCAATTTTTTGATGTCCATGTCAACCAGCGGATGCCCCGTGAGGTAGCGGGCCGTATCAAGGCCGTGCACCGCCAGCGTGTTCAACGGGTCGGCGCCTTCGGGCTTTGGGCGGGTTGTTCTGCGTCGATAACTGATGGTTTCGATGTTCATGGCATGATCGTCAATGGCTGACTTGATTCGATTCAAACCAGCATGATGGCGAAGCAAATAGCCGACCATCACGGTGGCGTTTTCGGGGAGCATTGAGAGAAAATCCGCTTCGTCTTCGGTGGAGGAGGCCAACGGTTTCTCAATGAAAACTGGGAGGTCGACAGCCACCACTTGGCGGGCCAACGGTAGGTGCGTTTCCGGAGGGGTGACGATGGCCACGCCGGTGAGGTCTTCCTCGGCCAGCATGTCTTCGATGGACCGGTAATGTTCGTCCGCCTCAACGCCCTCGAGCGCCTGACCGTCGATATCGCACACTACCAGGCGGTCAAGATGGCCTCGCTGTTTCAGCGACGTCAGGGTGGAATGGTGAACGGCGCCCCAACGACCGCACCCCACAAGGCCGATCGTCGTGCGCATGAATCAGTTGAATTCGCCGTTCCTCAAGAAGGGTGGTAATGGGATAGCAAGACCGCTTTGGTTTCAGCGACCGTCCGAACCAGAGGAGGCGTCGCCTTCATCGGCGCCGTCATCGGCCCGGTCCTCATCGCCGGCTTCACCCGAGGAGGTCGAGTCTTCTTGCTCTCGCTCCTCGCCATCATCCGTATCGTCTGTTTCGGCAACGGCCACGTCCTCGTAGTAATAATCGTAAGGCGATGAGTGAGGGATGGTAAGGCTGTCAGATTCTTCCATGGTGGAGAGGTTGGTTGCGGTGACGCCGGCAGAAGAAATGGCGTAAACGAAATCGCCCATGAAAATCGATCGGCGAATGTTGCGGTCGTCCCACCAGCGCGACTCCCCGTCAGTATCGAACAGCGAAGAGTGGTTTACCTCACCGTAGATCTTGAGTTCGCCGTCGGTCTCGTTGACCTCCACGAGCATCAGTTTCGAGATGTATTCGTATTGGCCGTAGCCGTAGCGGCCGTCCTCGTTGGTGTTCACCCAGCGGTAGGTCGAGACCGGCACGGCGAGCAGGGATTTGGGCGCCCAGTACTGGAAGGCTTTGTGTTCGTACGTGGCTTCTGACCACGACCACGTCCACATGTATTCGTTCTCCATGCTCACCGGGGAGAGTCGAAGCACGTCCGCCTGCTGCGGGTCGGTGGCATCGCTGATGTCAAACAATGACAATTGGGTGCCTGCCCAA
The DNA here is from genome assembly GCA_964228815.1 of Candidatus Poseidoniaceae archaeon. Taxonomy (GTDB): domain Archaea; phylum Thermoplasmatota; class Poseidoniia; order Poseidoniales; family Poseidoniaceae; genus Poseidonia. The sequence goes on along the minus strand of CAXRAL010000046.1, from coordinate 34,395 downwards.
TCGAGCCCGGTGCCGTCCTCGTTGGCCGGACCAAACCCGATGGTCAACAAGTGGTCTCGGGAGAGAGGGTGGATGTACGTGGAAACGCCGGGCACCGTGAGTTCACCCAGAATCGTGGGGTTGGTTTCATCAGCGACATCGATCACCCACAACGGGTCGATTTGTTCGAAAGTCACGATGTAGGCTCGGTCGCCGTCAAACCGAGCGCTCCAAATACGTTCACCTGGAGCGATGCCGTCCACCTTTCCGGCTTCGACCAGCACCTGTTGGCCGGTGTCCACGTCCATCGAGCGAACGAGCGTCACCAACTGGGATGACATGGGTTCGGGGTCTTCCATCCACCAGCGCGCCCACTGACCGACCGTGGTAGCGACCCGAAGTACGCCTTCGTGTTCGGAGATGGAAAATTGATTCAGAACCGTCCCGTCAATGCGCCCCGAGCCAGTGTACAGCGTGGCATCCGGCGCACTGATGTCAAAGGTGTGAAGGTTGGTCATCTCGTCCATGTCGTCATTGCCCCAAAACCACCAGCCGGAGAAGGAAGATTCTGCCAACACCAAGACATCGGCTGAAGCGTAGACTTGCGGATAGGTGCCGACGATGTGGTCCACCTCGTAATCAAAGGAAGAGGATGCCAGGTCAAGGGAGAAGATGCTGGAAATGCCCCGGTCGATGCTGTCCTCCGGCGCCACGAATTCACGGCAGGCGTTGTCGCTCATGGTGTGAAGTTCCACCTCGCCGTTGCTGTATTCGTAGACCTGTGGAATTAAATCTTCGAGGGACAGGCGGTCCAGGACTTCGCTGTTGCGCTGCATCTGCTGGAAAGCGAGCTTCTCTCGGATTTCCAAACGAAGGGGGTCGTCGTATTCGAGGTTCCAATAACCGGATGGGAAATTCAGCCAAGATGACACCCCCGGCACGTTCATCCATGCGTGCGTCACGGTTCGGACGGTACCGTTGACCTCTCTGGCCGTGATGTAAGAGCCTTCGATGAAGAGTTCTCGGTCAACCTCTGGCTGACTGCGATTGGTGATGTCAATGACGGTGAATTTGGTGAGGGTGTTGCTTCGCCACATGTTGTATTCGTCGTCCCACCCCATGGCGTCCGCTACTGGATGGTTGTTCGAAATGGCCCACGGGTACATGGTGGAGATGACCACGAGTTGGTCGCCGTCCAGCATCATGGCCACGGGCGTGCTGTCGGAGAAGGTCATGGTTGATGCAGCCTCAATGGCGCCGAATTCTGGGACGCCAAAGATGTGGAGGTTCTTCCCTTGGAGGTAGTAGATGTGGTAGCCGTCGGTCTTGACGAAGTCGGCTTCGTCAACGCCGGCTTCCTGGTTGTTGGTGCCTGAGAAATCCTCCCCCTCTACACGGGTTGGTGTCGTGCGTGGCTGAGCGGATGTACTGCTGTCGGCCACTGCGCCATCATCCATGGCCATTTCAGCGTCCTCAGCCCACATGAAATCGTTGTAGTAATACTGTTCAGCGACCGCTTGGAGAAGTTCAACACGGTACTGTTCCTCAATGGATCGCTTGAGGGACGCTTCAAGGTCGTCGCAATCGTCGTATGCGAACAATTGGGGGCTCGCCACGGTTCGAGCGGTGATGCTGGACCAGTCGTCAGGAAGCAGTACATCAGGCACTTCAACCTCCGGATCAACGTTCAAGCAGCCGGCCAAGAGCATCGTCAGGCAAAGGCCAATCGCAATGAGGGGGGTCCGTTCCATGGTATTTTCAAGACCACCGTTTGGTATTAAGCGATTGGTAAATTGGTTTTACACAGAGGGAACATCATGCAGTGCACGGCTCTGCTGGAGTTGTTCACGGCCCTGGGGTGATGCTCGCCACGCTCTTTTCGAACGTTCTGCAGGTTCAATCATCGCCGTCGTATGGAGTTCTTTGATATGATGGCTGAGCAATTGGCGGGAGATTTGCAGACGGTTCCGAAGTTCTTTGCTTTCGAGCCCCAACTGGCCAGATGCTGCGAGCACCTCCAAGATGGCGAGGCGTGTGCCTGACAACGGATTTCGAATGGTTGTGCGTTGGTTTTTGTCGAGAATGGAAGAGGCATACCGTCGATGTTTGCCGCTTTTCCATGAGAAAATTTCACCTTCTCGTTCAAGGGCGTTTGTGTGGTAGGCCGTCACCCCATTGGCAAGCCCCAAACCGTCTCGAAGGGCTGAGAAGTGAATGCCTGCATTGGCCTCGATGTAGCCGAGGATACGACCTTTGTTCAGTTGGTCTTCCTTGTGTTTTTTGCGCTGCGATACCATCGGAACAACCAACGCTACCAGCACGATAACGCCGATGAATTCGACAAAGATGGCCGAAACCAGCAGCAGAAGGAGGCCGCCAAGCCCTCCGAGCAGGTAGGCCACGCTGTCAGGGCCTTGCGTTGGCGTACCGTCTGCCTCTGACCATTCCAACGGTTGAGCAGCGTCATCAGGTGCAGCATCGGCACTCTCGGGTTCGGCACCCTCCCTTGTTTCATCTTGAGGAACTGGTTCTGAAGACTCCGTTGACGGTTCTGCCCCATCGTAGGTCGAGGCGCCGTAGACAGAGAGAGAAAAGAGAACGAGGACGAGAAACCGAACGAACCAGACCCCTCTCATGGACAGGGGATGGTGCGGTGAATTATCACTGCCTTGGTAAAATGGTTTGACGCTCAAACAGGCAGCATGCCTTGCTGGTAGGCGTAGCCAATCCCGCCGGCCACCGCTGCGATGATCAGCAAACCAACAAGTCGCTTCTTGCTTTTCTTCGGCTTGCTTGGTGCTGGTTCCACGGCCACCATCGGAAGGGCATCCAAGGCAGGCAATTCAGCGAGTGGGGGGAGTTGCCCGGGCAAGGGCAGTGGAAGCGGGGCCACCATGGGACCTGTGTCTTCCTCGACGCTCACCCGGTCAGGATAAAGTTCGTCGAGGTCGTCAAGACCTGGAGCCTCGGGAATCGTGCCCAGAATGGTGGACCAAGCGGCTTCCAAACTTTCTCCGGAAATCGGCTTTTGCAACCATGCGACGGCGCCAGCTGAGTAGGCGGCGTTTCGAGCAGTGTCGGCCATGCGAGCCGGGGCGACGAAGACGATGCGGCTCTCACCACCGTGCTCACGCATCTCCAGGGCGGCCAGATGGCCGTCAAGGGACGGGATGTCCAGCGAGAGCACGACCAATTCGGGGTCGAGGCGGATGTACTCGTCCACGGCTTGATCGCCGTCTTCGCACAACTCAACGTTGAAATTGCGCGTTTTGAACAAATTCGACAGCCGCAACGAGGACATGGGATTGTTGTCGACAATGAGCACCGTTGGCGCTGCTGCATCGTCAACTTCGGTGACCAATCCCATGCCTATCGTTCCGATGCAACAGGCGCCGACTCATCAAACAACCGCTATTCTTCTTCTCCTTTGACTGGAGTTGACAGGTCCTCGACAGGGCCGTCTTGGGGCTGGGAGAAGGTTTCACGAATCACGTCGCTTTGCGCTTCCTCTTCGTCGCGCGCTCGCTTGCGTTGCGGCGCCTGCGTGAACTGCATCTGAAGTTCGCTGATGACGGCACGAAGCATCTGCGTTTCTTGCGAACTTAGGTTTCCTTCGGTTTTTCGCTGAAACATGCGAAGCACCTCAATGCCCTCACGCGCCTCACCCATGTTGTAATGGTAGGTGCCGGACTGGTCGGGCAAATAGCCCATCTGCAGCAAGGTTGAGCGTTGAAGCATCTGAACCATTTGGAAAAACCGAGCGGCGTCCTCGTCAGCAAACATCTCCGTCATGGTGAACCATCAGAAGAGGAGGTTTTTCTTCCCTACGCCCTCATTCAAACAACTGGTCGAGCAACCAGTCGGGATTGAATTGCATCAAATCATCGTAGCCTTGGCCAACACCGGCAAACACGATCGGGCGTCCGGTGGCGTAAGCGATGGAAAGCCCGGCGCCGCCCTTGGCGTCGGTGTCCATTTTCGTCAAGACCGCTCCGTCAAAGCGCATGATGTCCTGGAACATCTTGGCCTGCTCCACGGCGTCGTTGCCAGCGAGCGAGTCGCCGACAAACAACGTCAGGTGCGGATTCGTGACCTTTCGGACCTTGTTGAGTTCGTTCATGAGGTTGGTCTTGTTCTGCATCCGGCCTGCTGTATCGACCAAGACAACGTCAATGCCCTTGGCTTTGGCAGAATCGATGGCGTCCCGAGCGATGGCAGCGGAATCGCCACCCCGCTGACTGGAAATGCACCGGATGCCCAATCGCTCACAATGCGATTCCAACTGCTGAATGGCTCCCGCACGGAAGGTGTCACCGGCCGCTGCAATCACGCTGCGGCCGTTGTTGAGCAGGCGTTGTGCAATCTTGGCCGCCGTGGTGGTTTTCCCCGTTCCGTTCACGCCCACGAGCATGATGACCACGGGAAGGTCGCCGGCTTCAATGAAGCCGTCCACCGTGGCGTCAAAGTCCCAGTACCCTGCTTGAAGCAACGCATGGAGGGCACGCTTGAGAGCGGCTTCCAGAACTTTGGAAAGTTCTGCGCCTCGGCGCAGACGAGCCCCGACCAACGCGTTGCGAAGGCTGTCGATGATGGCGCTTGAAGCCTGAGATGAGATGTCGGATTCGAGCAGCACCCATTCCAATTCTTCAAGCAGGTTGTCAAGTGCCTCACCGGGCTTGATGACCCGTCCGCCCTCGGACACAACGCCGCCCCCGAGATCGATGTCAACGGACTGCCCGTCTTCCATCTGAATGGCCGCCCTTTGACTGGATCCTTTGGGGGCTTGCGCCACCTGAACCAGCTGACGACCGGTGGTGGTTCGCATCATGGAGAGGTCCACTTTGGAGCCTTGCGGGCGAGCCACGTCGACGGCGCCGCGTTTCTTCATCGCCTTCTTGGCCTTGGCCTCTCGCTTCTTGCGTTCTTTTTGCTGGCGTTCGAGGAATTTCCGTTCCTTCTTGGTGAGGTGGACTGGGGCCACGGGTTCATCGTCATCCCATGTGTCCCAATCATCGTCGTCATCTTGAGGTGCGGTTTGCGTGGGCTCCTCGTCCACGTCATCCCAATCATCGTCGTCCTCGGGTGCGGCTTGAGCTAAGGGTTGTGTTGGCGCTTCGATAGGTGCATCATCCGGTTGCTGAAGCAGCGCCTGGGCCTCTTCCGATGTGGCCTCAACGGAGAGAGCATCGCCGTCCGTCTCCTCGGCCACCTCGTGAACACGCTTTCGGAAACGGTCAAACAATCCCATGGCGATTCCTCAGTCGTCAAGTGTCAAATCGCCGCCAAACATACCGCGACGGCGACCACGGCGTGGCGTGGGTTCATCCGAAGACGACGCTGGTTCCGGTGTGGATTCCTCCTGTGAAGGCGGAGCAGCCGCTGGGGCGGCGGATGGGGCTGGCTGCTTGAGTTGTTCAGCCAGTTGATTGAACGTCTGAGCGGCTTTGGCCAGCGAAGTCTCGGTTTGGTCCGATTGCTCTTTCAGTTCATTGCGGAGGTGTTGGATGTCGGCTTGCCGCTGCTGAGTGATGGTGCGAACATCGCTCCACGGTCGTTCTCCAAACACGCCGGTGCCCAAGTCAACCAGCGCCGTCCCTTCCTGTTCACCATCGTGCCGGTAGGGGAGACTAACGCCCGAGCCAATGGGGAGGTGGGTCGAGATGGTGCGACCGTCTTCGTGGGACAGCAGGGTGTCAAGCACTGCATCGGTGATGGCATGCTCGGCCAGAACAGCATCGACCTGTTCAATTCGAAGGTTGATCTCATCCAATCGCTTCCGGAGGGTTTCAACCTCCCCGGCCAAGCGTTGGAGTTGGGCTCGGTCAACCATGTCGCTCAACCCTCGGAGTTGCTTGGGGTTGAAGAAGCCCGCGATGAGGGAGTGTGTAGCCAACCAAGCCGGTAACGCTGCCGTGACTTGATTTTATGTGCGTTGAAAACGTCGTCAGCCCAAGGTGGCCTCTCATGAACGACCATTGCAGTCCAACGTACGGTAAAGTGGACGATGTCCTTGAGATGTTGACCAAATCAAAATCCCTTCACATTCTCATGGTGCTGGACCGAGCGAGCGGTCCGCTTCGATTCACGCAGTTGAAGGAATTGGTCAGCGCCTCATCAACGACCGTCTCACGCCGCATCAAGGAGTTGGAAGCTCACGGATTGGTCGTGCGTTCGATGAATCCAGCGATGCCGCAATCAAACCTTTACTCACTTTCGCCCGACGGAGAACTCCTGAGTCCCGTCATGCAGTCGCTCTATGATTGGGCAGAAAACTGGGCGATTCCGTCTTGACCGCGCCCTGCTGGCGTGGCGTTATCAGGGGATTTACTCTTCTTCCGCAGCCACGGTGATGGGGCCGCCTTGAGCAGCAATCTCGTCGCGAAAGTGGTGAAGTACAGCTGGCTCGGTCGAAATGCGTGGGTCAATCTCACTCACGTTTTCGATCTTGATGGCCCGGCGCATGATGCGGTGGCGGGACCCGAGGGTGGAGTACACCTTGTGGGTGGCAGCGTCGGCGTCGGCTGCTGGGAGGTCGTAGGAGAAGTGCTGGCGCTGGCTGCCAAACGGGGCGGTTCCTGAGACTCGATAGGCCTTCATCGGGGCCTCCGACCTGCCATCCATCCTTAAACGCGCTGGCGCGCAGACGCAGCGCCGGAAACAGGTGGGAGATGGGCAAGGGACCGATAGATTGAGGCAAAACCTGCATGTGGTCCGTCCATGCGAGGTGCCATCTGGTTGGTGTTGTTGCTCCTCGCCCCGCTTTCGTCTGGGATGCTCTCGCCGCTGAACCTTTCACCGGATTTCATCACCCCAGAGGAATCCGAGTTCGTTCTCACCCGGGACACAGGTGTGTGGAGTTCAGACGATTGGAATACGTTCATCGAGCAAGGCACTCAACCCTTGCGATCCCTTTCTCCAACGCAGCTTTTGGTGTGGTCCAACGAGGAGATTGTCGTGCAGCAAGGCTGGTCAGTGGAGTCCGCAGAACACGCTGTGCTACGAGCACCTGAGGGTTGGGAAGGAGGAAGTGAGGCCTATCGCGTCTTGCTGGAGCCACGGCTTCCCGCTCATGCCATCCGTGACATCATACTGAGTCTCGATGAGGTTGGTCTCACGTTGAATCACGCCGCACTGGATGTCAGAGGGAACGTTCCAGCGTCGCTCACCGTCAAAACCACGTTGCCGGCGCTTCCAGTACAGACACTGCACATCCCCGGTCTGCTGTGGGTTGAGCCTGTGCTTCCAACCTACGCACGCAACGGTCAGGCCTCATCCCTCATTGAACACGGCACCTTGTCCGGGCACCCGTTTTGGGACGTCGGGCTCAACGGCGCAGGCGTGGTGGTGGGGGTGGCTGATAGCGGCATTGATGCCGACCATGCCTGTTTTCGAAACGCAACGTCCCCTTCCGCTGAGCATGCCGAGGCAAACGCAACGCATCCAGCCGTTGGCGTCTTCGGCCCTGACCATCGAAAAATCCGTCTGCTCAACACCAGCATTGACGGCAACGATACACCAGGACACAGCGATTACCGCCACGGGACGCATGTCGTCGGTTCATTGGCGTGCCATGACGTGTACAGCGAGCGGGTTGGGCTCCAACCGACCAACGGGTCAAGCCTGGCCCACGGCGCCTTCCTCGTCGTTCAGGACATTGTTTCCCAAGAGGGTTGGACGCCGCCGCCTGTTGACGAACTGCTCTGGGAAGCCAGTGCTCAAGGCGCCATGATTCATTCAAATTCATGGGGCGACGACACCACGGCCTACACCGAACGAACCGGGCGGTTTGATGCCTACGCCAGGGCCATGCCGTGGTCGGCGGCCTTCATCGCCCCAGGAAACGGTGGAGAGGGTGTCCTCGAGCCGGCCAACGGGCGAAACGTCATCGCCATCAGCGCCACGGGAAAATCCGTTGAAACTGAGCGGTGGGGAGGGACAGCCTACGGCCCGACGAACATCGGAACGGACGGGATTTTCATGCTCGCCCCGGGAGCGAGCATTCAATCAGCAGCAGCCGATGGATTCTGGAACACCAACAACGACAACCTTCGCTCATCGTCAGGCACCAGCATGGCGACACCTCACGCCGCAGGCGGAGCCGCCATCGTTCAGCAACTCTACGAAGACGGTTGGTTGATGTCCGCCCATGCACCGATGGTCCAAGTTTCACTGGATGATCTGCGCCCTGCCTGGAAGGATGACCCGTCCAACATGACCGTGTTGTTGGGCGACGGGTTCACCCCCTCGGGCCCGCTGCTCAGGGCATCACTGGCCATGGCAGCATCGCCCCTTTCCGAAGGCCAGCGAAACGGAGGTGAGGGGGGCATGGACCTTCACAATCCCTACGACGGCTGGGGCGTGTTCAACCTGAGTCAATTGGTTGACCCGTCGAGCATAGCCAACAACACATCACCTTCGGCCGATGTTTGGATTCACGACAGTTATCGGCTCACATCATCAAGCGTTGGTGCATGGTTTGAGGCGAACCGTGGCGAGGCGAACAACCTGACAGGGCTCGGGCAGGGCTGGACGGGAGAGGGAGCAGCAGGCCCGTTCCTTCAAACCGGCGAAGTGTTCACGCAACGCCTCACGCCGATTGAGGGCGAAAGCGTTCGCATCCGAATGGCGTTTCCAGCCCAGCCTGAACCCGCCATCGTCGATGACCTTCAACTGCGGGTTCGCCTTGAGGATGGAACGGTCTTACTGGCCGACCAGCTCCAAGCAGACGGGACGCCGACCTCCTACTATCCTGATGCGGTGGACACCAACGATACCACCGCTTTCCCGGCGACCAACGAAACCACCCTTGGAATCAACCTGCCCTGGGCTTTGATCAACGGATCGTCCTTCATCGACGTTGATGTGGTGGCGCGCTATGTTCAACCCGGCGGTGAATCAGGTACGGTGGGTCTCGACGGTGATGCTGTGGGTTTTGCTTTGGTCGTAAAGGGCGTTGACAGGGATTCCGCCGACCACCGTGACGACGATGGCGACGGCGTCGCAAACATCGAGGATGCTTGTCCCACAGAAAACAGCAGTGCGGAGGACGAAGACGGAGATGGATGCCTGGACGATGCGGACGAAGACGGTGTGCTCGACTCGATGGATGCGTGCCCGGACACGAATGCCAGCGCAGCGGACAACGACGCAGATGGTTGCCTCGACGACACGGACAGTGACGGCGTTACCGATGATGCCGACCGCTGTGATACGCCGGACAATTCGTGGCCCGTAACGGGGGAAGGGTGTTACCCCCTTGACCGCCCTATCAGCGCCGTTATCACCGCATCGCCCGAAAACGGGAGCAGTCTCGATGGAGAAGTACACGTGTCTTGGGAGGTCAGTGATATGGACGGCGATGGTCACCAGATCCTGATTGAGATCGTCGCCGAAACGGCTCCTTCCATCGTGTTGCTGACCTGCACCAAAACTGCACCGGCACCCGGGCCAGGTGCATGTTCGTGGACCTTCCCTGACGAATTGCCACCTTTCTATCGGACGGAAGAACAGTATCGCCTTCAGATGACCCTTTCGTCGACCAATGCATCACCTGCTGGGGATCGAACGCCGTTGAACTTCATGCTTGCAGAGGGGTTGAGCGTGCCAAGCCAGGAGATGCCAGCGGCATCAGAAGACGCTGCTTCCAACGCTGCATCGGCAGTGGTGTGGTTAGGTCTGCTCGGCGTGCTCGCAGGAGCAGGGGTGGCCCGCTGGACTCGTCAGCGAAATCATCCGAGAAACACATCGAATGAACCGCCCCCGTTTTCTAGCACAGGAAATCAGCAGAACGCTTCCTTGCACGATTCGAACCAAAACGACGAACGTTAAGCCAATTGGCGCGGATAAACGAAGAAAGTGCGACAAAATCGGAAGGTGAACCTTGAAGTTCAGTGCCATGCTCGGTTAACCATCCCACGTGGGAAGGTGAACAAAAATGAGCGACCGCCTGTATGTTGGAATTGACCTAGGAACCTACCAATCAACCATCGCTTCGAGCGCTGGAAAACTGCACACGATTGAGACCGTTGTCGGTCGACCAAAGGACCCCGTGGCCCGAAACTTCCTCGGTCGAGATGTCTTGTTCGGCGAAGACGCCCTCAAGAACAAGCTCGCCTGCAACCTCTACCGCCCCATGGCCGCCGGTGTCACCCAAGACGACGAAGCCAACCTGGCCGCTGCCAAGGCGTTCGTGTCCCACCTCCTTGAAACCGTGGACCCCGAAGAATACGACGAGGTGCTCGGCGTCATCTGCTCACCAAGCCACGTCTCCTTCACGGACAAGTCCAACCTCGTGGCCACCCTCCGAGGCCAAGTGAACGCCATCATGGTGGTCACCGAACCCTTCGCTACCGCTTACGGCATTGACGAGATTGCAGGTTCCATCGTCGTTGACATTGGCGCCGGTACCACCGACATCGCTCGTGTCTACGGGACCTTCCCGACCGATGAAGACCAAGTCACCATCACGGAAGCTGGCGACTGGCTCGACCTTCAGTTGATGGAACTCATCAGGAAGAAGTACACCGGTGCTCAAGTGACCAAGGACATGGTCCGCAAGTGGAAGGAAGCCTCCTCCTACGTGGGCGGCGAAGCACGAGAAGTCACTGTGGAGCTGTCCGTTGACGGAAAGCGCCAGGTGGTCGACATCGGCGACCTCATCTTGGAAGCGTGTGAGCTCATCATCCCGAAGATCGGCAACGCCATCAAGCGCAACGTCGCCGGTGCTGACCCCGAATACCAGCAAATCCTCCGTAACAACATCATCCTGTCCGGTGGCGGTTCGCTCATCGACGGCGTTGCTGACCGCATTGCTAGCGAAATCGCTGACATTGGTGATGTCCGTGTTTGGTGCGTTGAAGACCCCATCAACTCGGTCGCAGCCGGCGCCCTCAAACTCGCCAGCGAAATGCCCGATGACATGTACACGTCCATCAACTGAGACGGCTATCGTCCGGGGGTAGCAAATACCCCCTTTCCAACAGCGAAGGTTTGGGAAGGTTCAAGTGTGGTAAATCTGCGATGCGTTGCCGTATGGCCGTAGAGAGTTCGTCACCCGGTGGAATCCGTCGCGTGGGTTCGTCGTCCAACGACGAGCGTGCGGCCCTTGAGGGGATGCTCAAAGGCTACCCCATTGAACAACTCGTGGAAGAGGTCCTCGTGGCTTGGGACGAATTAGGGAAGCGAAACGACGAACTCGTCGCTGTGAAGCAACGGCTGCGCGTGGTTGAACTTGATCTTGCGGAGCGCCAAGACACCATCGCTCCTGAGGTGGCTCGACTCGCAGAGGCTGAGCAAACGCTCAAGGAAAACGAAGCCCAAATCATCCATCTCGAGCGGCTCCTGTCCGACAGCAGGGACGAATTGGCCGCACAACAGTCCTCGCTCTCACAACAAGAGCGGTCATCCATGGAAACCGAACTCAGCCAACTTCGAACGCTGACCACTGAACAGGACGAAGTGATCGGTGAGATGGAAGGTCGCATCGGTCAAATGGTTGAGGCACTTGAGAAGGCTGCGGATGCAGGACTCACCTCAGTCACCGCTGAAGAGGTCCGTGTGCTCAAGCAACAAGTCGATGAACGCCAGCGCCAACTCGATGTCGAAAAGGCAGCCGCAGAGGCCCTTGAAGAGGAGCGTCAACGTCTTCGAGACATTGCCGACCGCCTGCGTGGTCTGCTCGATGCTCGGGACCGCCGCCTAGCAGAACTCGAAGAACAACTCGAACGTGTGATGCAAGGGCCACGGTCTGTTTCAGCCGAGCACGACTACCTCGTCGAACAAATCGAGGAATTGAAGCGACGGCTTCTGGAGCGCAACCGAGAATACGAATCGCTGCGACGTCGCGAGCGTCGCCTCCACAACGACGTGTTCGAGCGAGACGAGCGACTCCAGCAGATGACGCTCACCATGACGGACCTCGAAGCGGCACTGCAAGACCGCACCGCTGAACTTCGAGAACTCGAAGACCAGCGCAGTTCCATGGAACACGAGCTCCATTCCGCCCGACGCAGCGAGCGGACCCGAGAAGTGGTGGGTCGCGTCTTTGCCGATTCCCTTTCACTCGTACGAAGCCACGAAAGCCGTGAGCTGAAGCGAGAACTCTACGCCAACGCTCCAGACATGGAGCGGACCATCAAAGCCCCAACCGCCGACGACATGGCCAAACTGGCCGACGGTGAAGAAGTGGCGCTCGAGACCGAAGAAACCGAACTCGAACCCGGTATGGATGTGGACGGTCCTCGCCCACCCTCCCCAGGCGGTACAGGCGACCCTGTGGTCTTCGACGACGAAGACGGTGCTTGAGCACGCAACAAACCGCCTAGCCACCCATGTGGCTCCTGGTCAACACGACGACATCCAATTCACGGCGTGCAGGCACCGACAAGTGCTTCAAGGCGAGTACGAAGTTCATCCAATGAAGAAGCGTCTTCGGTTACCGTACCAGTGACAATCCACTGAGCACCGGCCTCCACCGCTCGAGCGACATCCTCGGCCGTCCGCATGCCGCCACCCACAAGGAGGGTGAGTCCCTCAACAGATGCGGCTTTGGTGATCAGGTCAGGATGAACCGGTGCATCGGCGCCACTGCCCGCTTCCAAGTAGAGCAGTGAAAATCCAAACATCTTGGCGCACAGCGCATAGGCATGAACGAGGTCCACGTCCGTGGATTGAATCAATTCAGCACCACCAACCTCACCAACGCGCCCGCCTGGCGCGCACACGACATAGCCGGTGGGCAACGCTTCGACGCCAAATCGGTCAAGGTACGGCGCTCCACGAACCTGTTCACCAACCAAGAACGCCCGCTTGGTGGAATTCATGAGCATCATGAACGTGATGGCATCGGCGGCCGGAGAAAGAGCGTGGGCGCCACCCGGGAAGAGAACCACCGGAATGTCCCACATCGATTCCTCACTCGTCGGGTCTTGACTGGCGGCAAACATACGCAACTCAAACGCTTCTTGGATGGCGGTGCAGGTGGCGTGAACAACGTCATCAGGAGTGTCGGTGGAGCCCCCGACGAAAATCATCGATGAGCCGCATTCCACCGCCACCATGGCCCGTTGAGCGGCGACCTCCGCCGATTGCTTCGCGGGGTCAATGAGTGTGACGTGACGAGCGCCGTCCGTTCGACGGCAGACCTTCTCCAAAACCGTGGATTCGCCGACGTTCATGGTCCTCGGTGGCTGGTCAGCGAGGAAAGGGCATAGGGCTTGCGCCGACACAAGGCGAACGGGAGCCTTCTCAAAGGCCCGCATCTTGGGCCGTCCATGGGCGAAGGTGGACCGTTCCGTCGTTTGCTCAATTACATGAAGCCGCATCGCGGGACGGTGCGCTTGGCTGCCTTCTGTTCGGTGTTCAACAAATTCTGGGACCTCGCACCACCGTTACTCATCGGTTTGGCCGTCGACGTGGTCGTCTTGCGCGAGGATTCGACGCTCGCCAACATCGGACTGGTTGATCCCTGGCATCAACTGGTGGCTCTGTCGGTCCTTACGTTCCTGATTTGGGGCCTAGAATCGCTGTTCGAATACTTCTACGGTGTCCTTTGGCGAAACCTTGCTCAAACCGTTCAGCACGAGTTGCGCTTGGACACGTTTGACCACGTGCAACAGCAGGGAATGACATGGTTTGACGAGCGTCAGAAAGGAGACATTCTGGCCATTCTCAACGATGACATCAATCAACTCGAGCGTTTCTTGGACAAAGGCGCCAACGATTTGCTTCAGGTCAGCACCACCGTCGTCGTTGTCGGGGCGGTGTTCCTGCTCATCTCCTGGCAAGTCGCCTTGTTTGCCGTGTTGCCCATCCCGCTCATTGTGTGGGGCTCGTTCCGCTACCAGCGGAGCCTCGAACCGCGCTACGCCAAAGTCCGTCAGGCTGCAGGGCAGATGAACGCGCTTCTGGAAAACGACCTCTCCGGCATGTCAACCGTACAATCGTTCACGGCTGAAGCCAACGAGTTGCGACGAGTAGAAGTGCTCAGCGATGCTTACCGAGAAGCCAACCGAGAAGCGATTCGGCTCTCTGCAGCGTTCACGCCACTCATCCGCATGGCGATTCTTGTTGGCTTCACAGCGACCCTGCTGCTAGGAGGTTGGTTCACCCTTGAAGGTACAATGGCCGTGGGTGCTTACTCGGTGTTGGTGTTCATGACGCAGCGCTTGCTGTGGCCCCTCACGAGGCTTGGAGAGACCTTTGATCTCTACCAGCGCGCCATGGCCTCGTCCACCCGTGTGCTGGACGTGTTGGCTTCGCCCATTGAACTTCAGCAAGGAGAATACTCACCTGATCTCGAAACAAGGAAAACCTCGTCCATCGCTCTGGAAGATGTTTCGTTTGGCTATCCCGACCGAGAACCGCTCTTCAACCACCTTTCATTGACCTTTGAACACGGGAAAACCACCGGCGTGGTGGGTTCAACGGGTGCCGGGAAAACCTCGCTTGTTCGTCTTTTGCTCCGATTTGCAGAACCTCAGCAAGGACATGTAACATGGTGCGACCAACCCATTGAATCGTGGAAGCTTCATTCACTCCGATCTTCCATTGCCCTCGTTGACCAACACATCACGCTCTTTCCAACCACCATCCTCGAAAACATTCGCTACGGGCGACCCGACGCCACGGATGAAGAAGTGATTGAAGCGGCGGAAATCGCTGAAGCCGCCGCTTTTGTCGCAAGCTTACCCAGCGGGTGGGAGACACTGGTCGGAGAAGGTGGCCACCGCCTCTCGGGCGGACAGCGGCAACGGGTGGCCATCGCCAGGGCCGTACTCAAAGATGCCCCGTTGCTCATCCTCGACGAGGCCACGTCGGCAGTGGACAACGAAACAGAAGCGGCACTCCAACGTTCCATCGAGCGAATTTCGAGAGGCCGAACAACCATTGTCATCGCACACCGCCTTTCGACTGTTCGAAACGCCGATCGCATCGTCGTCCTCGAAGAAGGTGAAGTGATGGAAGACGGGCGGCACGACGACCTGGTGAGCCTCGGAGGAATCTATGCTCGGTTGTGGTCGGTGCAAACCGGTGAAGGTCGTTAATCGTTAGAATCCACGCGCGAAACTTAGCAAAAATACACCTGTTTATATACTCAAGGTTAGAAAGCGCACCTTGAGAACCATGAAAACTGAAAAATTCTCGAAACCAACGAGCCTGCTTTTGATTGCCACACTTGCCCTTGCAATGGCCGGAACGGTCAGCGCAGCGGAAATCGTCGACCCGTCGGCGAAGTACGCCGATGACACCCTCGGTCTCATCACGTTCTTCCTCTTCTTCGTCGGCTACATCTCCATGGGTGCTGCCTTTGTCTTCTTCATGGCAGAGCGCAACTCCGTGGCACCTCAATACCGAACGACCATGACCATCTCGGCCCTGATCGTCGGTATTGCTGCCTTCCACTACTACTACATGCGCGGTGTCTACACCGACCTCGACGCCGTGTCCATCGAGTACCGATACATGGACTGGATCATCACCGTTCCGTTGATGGCCCTCAAGTTCCCTTCCCTCGTGGGTAAGGAAGCCATCACCGACGACAAGTTCCTCGGTCTCGGCTTCACCGGTATCTGTTTCACCGGTGCCCTCATCATGATTGGATTCGGCTACCTCGGTGAGTCCGGTGCCATCGACGGCATGCTCGGCCTCATCCTCGGTGGTGTCGGCTGGGCCATGATCATCGTGGCTACCGGTACCCCCTGGTCCTCCGGTAAGGGTGTCGACAACAGCAAGATTGCACCTGAGCTCCTCTGGAGCACCAACGCCCTGCGCTGGTTCATCTGCGTCGGCTGGGTCATCTACCCCATCGGCTACCTCTTCAACCCAGAAGCTGGCGTCTCCGACGCTGTTTCCGAAGAAGTCATGGCCATCCTCTACAACATCGCTGACATGATCAACAAGATCGGTTTCGGTGTCGTTGCTTGGATGGGTGCTAAGAAGGCTACCGAAGCCATCGCAGCTGCTGAGTGAAACCAAACCAGGTTCTCCAACCCCCCTGAAGCGGGGTGGCTTCGGCCACCCCGTTTCTCTTGGTTGGACCGCCCGCTACGATGCGTTTGCACGCACGTGAACCCCTTCACGTAGGTGTCGATTGAAGCGGTGGGATGCACCCACCGACGTCAAGACGGTTCACGCCACCTCATCCACGATTCGATCGTTAGGTGGGGACGCCGAGCAAGCCAAGTTCCCAGGACGAACCATCCTGCAGTGTAGGCCACGACGACCCCTGCGGTCGAAAGTGCTGACCACCTATAGACGGTTTCGGCTTGATGAAACAAGGCGAACGGTACGAAGTGTAACACGTAAACGGTGAGCGAGACTCGCCCCGCATGCGACAAAGCGGTGAAGGATGTCCCCAGACGCTCCACGATCCACCACAGCATGACCACACCGGTCATGGCTGCGATGAGGAATGGCGCGTTGGCCGGGAAGAACGTCAGCGCTGCGTTGCCTGTTGGAAGCGCCCAAACTTGTCCTGATCGTTGACTCTGAACGAGAACGATTGTTGAGGCCACGAGGCCTGCAACAACCACGTTTCGAAAGAACATCTGACGACGTTCTGCTGAGAGACGAGCTACGGTCAAGCCGAAGCACGCAAACAGGACCCAAGGGAAGAACGGGTAGAGCCCCGTTGTGATCAGGTGGCTCATCCACGTGGTGAGCGACGGTGTTTCAACTCGAGACGTCCAGTCGGATGGCCCTTGCCAGGGTTCGGTGAGGATGCTCAACATCAGCACCAAAACAAACACACCTGAAAAGGGACGAATGGTCTGGGCGGTACTGTGAAATGGCCGGGCCCACAAGGGCTCTGTTAGAATCAGTAGCCCCAGCATCGATAGGACGCCTGGCGTGAACGGATCGAACAAGTGTGGTGCACTCACGTTGACGGCAACCTGACACGCAAAGAGCCAGCCTGCTCTCCACCAGCGTTGTCGAGGTGTGAGCGTTCGCTGAGCGAGTCCCCAACCAAGGAGTGCCACGAAGAGCGGTGCTGCGAGTCCGCCTCCAGCGGATACGATCACGCCGAGGATGAGCAATTCACCTGAAAGGGAAGGTTCCCACGTCGCTGCGGCGTGGACGAGCACCATCAGAAGAACGGCCAGCCCACGAAGTGCGTCAATGTGCACCAACCGTTGTGATGCGGTCATGAGGTTCACTCAAGCTCGTTGTTTGACGTACTCGACGGCGTTTCTGAACATCTGAAGGCCTTCACCTTCCCATCCATCAAGCGCCCCGCCTGCGTGATCTGCGTTGTGGCGAGTGTGTGTTGGATGAAGCCATCGAGCGTAGATCGCTTCGGGGTGCGGCATGAGTCCAAAGACCAAGCCAGTTGAGTCACAAATTCCAGCAATGTTCCGCATGCTTCCGTTGGGACTCACGGGGTAAGGCAGAGGTTCGTCCGTCAACCCTTCTCCTACGGTCGTCGTCGGGTCAACATAGCGCACCGTCAACTGATGATGGGAAGCCAGTCGATCGAGGTCTGCTGACGTTGGCATCACGTATTTTCCTTCGCCGTGGCGAACAGGGCATTCCATTCGCGTCATGCCCTTCGTCCAGATGCAGGGGCTCTCGGGGTCAAATTCCAACGTGACCCATCGGTCCTCATACCGTCCGCTGTCGTTCAGCGTCAGACTTCCTCGCTGGACGAAATCTGGAGAACGTCCCGCCTCAGGCCCAGGAAGGAGACCGGTCTTGACCAGCACTTGGAAACCGTTGCAAATACCGATGATGGGTTTGCCCGCATCGACGAAGGCCATGAGCGCATCTCGCATGGCAAATCGCATACGATTGCCCATCAACCGGCCGCTACCGAGGTGGTCGCCAAACGAAAATCCGCCGGGAACCGCCAAAATATCGTACGATTCGAGGTTGGCATCGCCTGAGACAAAGCGATTCACGTGGACGCGGTCGGCCTCAGCTCCAACCAACTCAAACACGGCCTTGGTCTCATGGTCGCAATTGATACCAAAACCAAACAGAACAGCGACACGGGGCGTCATCATGACATCCCTCCCGTCAAATCGAGCGTGCCTTTCCACGCCGTTGTCATGGCATCAACATGCATGTGCACGAGTGGGTCGTCGCCGTCCATGATCGAGAGATGTGCCGTATTGTCCACGGTTCCGAGCACGGTGGTCGGGTGACCCTTCATGGCAGCGAGGAACGCCGTCTCGTTGTCTGGGGACACCGCCACGACAAACCGTCCGAGCGATTCGCCCCAAAGGCGGCCCCAAACATCGCCGTCTCCCGTGCCGTCGATGTCCACCGATGCGCCCAGGCGTCCTCCAATGCACATTTCTGCAAGCGCAACGGCTAACCCTCCCTCACTGCAATCATGAGCGGTGCGGACAATGCCCGCACGGATGGCGGTAGAAAGGGACCGGTACATGGCTAAGTTTTGCTCGGGATGAGGGAGTTGAGGCACGCGACCGCCAATGCCGTCGGTTTGGCCGGACTCGGTCATCATGAACGCGAGTTCGGAGGCTCCCAATTCCTGATTCGACGTGCCGACCAGGTAGATTCGATCGCCGCTGAATTTGAAGTCACTCGTGGCCGTTTGGCGAACGTCAGGGTGGTCACCAAACAGGGAAAACAGCAACGTTGGCGGAATCGAAATTTTCTCCGGACCGGAGCCGTAATCGTTCTTCATCGAATCTTTGCCGCTCACGCACGGCAACCGGTAAGCCCGGCAGACCCGTTCAAGTTCTCGATTGGCACGCACGAGTTGGGCCAATTTGAAACGCCCGTCGGGTGTTTTCGCAGATTCAATGGGATCGGGCCAACAGAAGTTGTCCAAGCCAGCCATTTTGTCAACGTCCAACCCAACACACACGGCGTTTCGAACGGCTTCGTCGATGGAAGCCGCGGCCATGGCGCCCGCATCGATGTCAGAATACCTCGGTGCAATACCGCACGAAATGACCAACCCATGAGGGTCACCGTGAATCGGTGCAATCACGCCAGCATCACCTGGGCCGTCACGTTCCACGCCAACGAAGGGTTTGATCGCCGTCTGAGCAATGACTTCATGGTCGTACTGACGGACCCATGTTTCCTTACTCGCAATGTTGGGGCGCTTGAGCATGCCTTCCAGAAGCGAGTCATGGTCTGCCGATGTCGGTGGTTTGAACGGTGTCAATTGTGGTGGGCGCCATTCGGATTCGAGTTCGAGTTGAGGGACGCCGTCATGAAGGAATTCGATGGGAAGGTAGGCCACGGTGGCTTCGTCGTATCGCACGTGGAACATGCCGGTGGACGTGAAGGTCGCCACCGCCGTTGCCTCGACCTCGTGCAGCGCGGCCATGGCTTCGAAGGCCGCTTGATCTTCGGGTCGAACGGCGATGGTCATGCGTTCTTGGCTCTCAGACACCAGAATCTCCCAGGGGGAGAGGCCCGCTTGCTTCAGGGGCACCTTAGCGAGGTCGATTTCGCAGCCGTTGGTGTACTCAGCCATCTCACCAATCGATGAAGACAGTCCGCCGGCTCCGTTGTCGGTGATGCAGGTGATGAGGCCGGCATCCCTCGCCTCCAACACCATGTCGAGCATCTTCTTCTGCGTAATGGGGTCGCCAATCTGAACGGCGCTGGACGGAGATTCTTCGGTCAGCTCGAGCGAGGAGAAGGTGGCGCCGTGGATGCCATCGTAGCCCACTCGACCGCCGACCATGTAGACAATGTCGCCCGCCACGGGGGTTTTGACGTGTGAGGGGCGTCCGTCGTTGAGAACACGAGGCATGATGCCGACCGTTCCGCAATACACAAGCGGTTTTCCGATGTAGCGGTCGTCAAACACAATGGCGCCGTTGACGGTGGGGATGCCGGATTCGTTGCCTCCAACACGAACACCTGCGTGGACGCCGCGGAGCACTCGGGACGGGTGGAAGAGGTTCTCAGGAAGGTTGCCTTCCCAATCAGGTGGACCAAAGCAAAACACGTCGGTGTTGGCGATGGGTCGGGCTCCCAAGCCCGTGCCGAGAATGTCACGGTTAACACCCACGATGCCGGTCATGGCCCCGCCGTACGGGTCAAGGGCTGAAGGTGAATTGTGTGTTTCTGCCTTCATGCACACGCTCCACGTGTCGTCCCAAGCGATGACGCCAGAGTTGTCATGGAACACCGAGAGCAGCCAGTCGACGTCTTCTTGCATGTCATGGGTGGGTTTCATGATGTGCGTTTTGAACAGGGAATCCACTACCGTGTCCTCCCCCGTTTCATGGTCGACGTGATGAATTTTTGAAGCGAAGATTTTGTGTTTGCAATGTTCACTCCATGTCTGCGCCAGGCACTCCAATTCCACATCGGTCGGAGCATCGGGCGAGATGTCCATGGACGTGCGCTGCTGACGAATGGTATCGTCGCGATAGTGGGCTTGGATGGCGTGCATTTCGTTGAGGTTCAGTGCCAGCAACCCTTCGTTTGAAATGGTTTCAAGCGCGTCATCGTCGACTTCAAGGTTGATTGATTGAGGTGCGATGAAGATTTGTTCAGGAGGCGTCGGGAAGTCGATTTCAGGCCATGCTTTCGCCTGACAATCCTCTCGATTGGCGATGAGGGCTCGCTCGATGAGGTTGTTGTGAAGTGTGCCGGCCAGCCAGCCTTCGTCGCATTCGGGTGGAAGGCCGTAGAATGCATAGGTGAGGTAGGTCGCGATCTTGGCGCCACTGTCCGTGGGAAACAGGGTCTGGAAGCCGTCGGTAGCCGCTTTTCCTGGATTGTCGGTGACACCGGGTTTGAACCCGACCGTGATGACAGCGTCAGGAGCGTTGTCAAACAACTCGGTCGTCAACAGGATGGTGTTGGTTGCGCCCTGTTCAATGATCGGGTCGGCAAACAGGTCGTCCACGCGCTCAGCGATGCGTTCTTGGGTTGTTTCGCCGTTGATGAGGTAACCGCAAATCGATCGAACTTGAGCGACGTCAATCCCGTGGTCAGCCTTGAGTTGGCGTCGAACGACATCCCCGCGAACATCACGCATTCCCTCTCCTTGGCGAGGGGTAACTTCCACACGTGTAACTGGCATGTTCTGCACCGTGCCCGTTGGGCAAGCGGAGGTTGTTGCATGCGCTCTTTGTAGTCTGCGCCTTCAACGGTTCAGCATCTTTGACAGGAATTGTCCAGTTGGGCTCTCGCCCACCTTTGCTACGGCTTCCGGCGTCCCCTTCGCAATCACCTGCCCGCCACGTTCGCCGCCTTCCGGGCCAAGGTCGACCACCCAATCGCACGATTTGACCACGTCAAGGTGGTGTTCAATGATGATCATCGTGTGGCCCTTGTCGCGAAGTTGGTGAAGGACATTGATGAGTTTTGCAACATCACTGAACGACAGTCCCGTGGTTGGCTCGTCGAGAATGTAGACCGTGTGCTTGTTGGGCATCCGTCGCAGTTCACTGGCGAGTTTGACCCGTTGTGCTTCACCGCCTGAAAGTGTGGTGGCTGGTTGGCCCAGACGGATGTAGCCCAAGCCGACCGCATCGAGGGTTTCGAGCGTCCGGTGGATTTTCCGGTGATTCTTGAAGAATTCAACCGCTTCCGCCACCGGCATCTCCAGAACGTCGTGGATGGTTCGACCGCGCCATTCCACCTCAAGGCATTCTCGAGTGTACCGCTTCCCGTTGCAAATATCGCAAGTGATCCACACGTCGGGAAGGAAGTTCATTTCCAGTTTGATCGATCCCCCGCCTCTGCAAGCCTCGCACCGACCACCCTTGACATTGAAACTAAAGTGGCCGGGTTTGTAACCTCGCTCCTTGGACAGCTTTGTGTTGGCAAACAGCGAACGGATTTCATCGAACACCTTCGTGTACGTTGCAGGGTTGGACCGGGGAGTTCGACCAATGGGTGATTGGTCGATGGTGATCACCTTGTCCACGTGCTCCACCCCTTCGAGTGAGGTGTGTCGTCCAGGCAGGGTTTCCGCTCGGTGAACATCCCGTTGAAGAGCGGGCGCTAAAATACCCGATACCAACGAGGATTTTCCTGAGCCTGACACGCCAGTGACCGCCGTCATGCAGCCGATTGGAAAGGCGACGTTGATGTTCTGGAGGTTGTTGTGACGGGCTCCGTTGACCTTGAGATGGTGCTTGCCAGGCTTGACTCGCTTCTCGGGCCATGGGATGGATTTTCGTCCGCTGAGGTAAGCGCCCGTGACGGATGCTTCACTGGCCATGACCTCTTCTGGCGTGCCGTTCGCCACCACCACGCCGCCCTCAAGACCAGCTCCTGGGCCGAGATCGCACAACCAATCCGCTTGGCGCAGGGTATCTTCGTCGTGCTCGACCACAAGCAAGGTGTTGCCCAAATCACTGAGTTCTCTCAACGTGGTGAGGAGGCGGTCGTTGTCGCGTTGGTGCAGACCGATGGAAGGTTCGTCGAGCACGTACATGACGCCGGTCAAGCGGCTTCCAATTTGCGTGGCCAGACGAATTCGTTGGCTTTCACCGCCCGAAAGGGTGTTCGCCTTCCGGTCCAAGGTGAGGTAGTCCAATCCAACGCTATCGAGGAACCCGAGCCTCCCTTCGATTTCCTTGATGATTTCAGAGCCAATGAACATGCTTCGTTCATCAAGGGTTTCGAGAAGGTCCTGAAACGCTTCCGGTGGACCGTCACCTTCGGGATTCCATGCACGAACCAAGCCCAGCGCGTCATGGACCGAACACTGGCTGACCTCGGGCAGACGAATACCACCCACCGTCACATAGCGAGCAGCCTGATTCAGTTTCTCTCCTGAACAGGTGGAACAGTCCAGGTCCGTCATGCACGCAATCAACCGATTTCGCGTTCGCTCGCTGGTGGTTTCGGCGTAGGTCTTCTCGAGGCGAGGGATGATGCCTTCCCACGGTTTGCTGTACTTGTATTGCGAGCCGTTTTCGGAGGTGAATTCGTAGTGAATGACGGTGGAGCCCGAGCCGTACAGCAAGATGTCCTTCTCATCCTCATCCAGCATCTCAAAGGGGAGTGTGGTGGAGATGTTGTAGTGTTCGCACGTGCATTCCAACAATTTACGGTACCAGGAAGGAGACATCGACTGTCGCCAGGGGATGACGCAGCCGTTGGAGACGCTCAGTGTTCCGTCAACAACGAGTTCGATGTTGAATTGGCGCTGAACGCCCAACCCTTGGCACGTCCCGCACGCCCCCAGGGGTGAGTTGAATGAAAAGACGCGGGGAGAAAGTTCGGGCATGAACGCACCGTGGTCGGGACACGCAAAATCCTCGGACCAGGCGATGGTTTGCCCCTGTTCAGTCGCATGAGCGTTGGAGTTGGCACTGAGTTTAGCATCGGGTTTGGGAGCTTCAAGGCTCTCGACGGCTAAGGTGCCGCCGCCCAATCGGAGAGCCGACTCAACCGCCTCAGTGAGGCGTTGTCTACGATCACGGGTGCATCGTAGACGATCGATGCGGACATCGATGTCATGGCGGAAATTCTTGTCGAGGGTAGGCGGTTCCTCGAACGATGTTTCGTGCCCGTTGACGCGCCCGTTGAGGTAGCCCTGCTCGACCAGTTGCCGGAAGAGTTCCATGTGGGTTCCTTTCCTGGCGCGCACGACGGGCGACCATACGGCAACGCCGTGCGCTTCCATGCGCCAAAAGATGTCATCCACGATCTCCTGAACGGTGCGTCGAGCCACCTCTTTCCCGCACGATGGGCAGTGTGGTTTCCCGATCCTGGCCCAAAGCAGACGAAGATAGTCTTGGATTTCAGTGACCGTTGCCACGGTTGAACGGGGGTTGTGACTGCCTTGTTTTTGGTCGATGGAAATCGCAGGGGAAAGGCCCTCGATGGAATCACAATCTGCTTTTTTCATTTGACCAATGAACTGGCGTGCATACGAGGACAGGCTCTCAACGTACCTTCGCTGGCCCTCGGCGTACAGCGTGTCAAAGGCGAGACTGGATTTTCCCGAGCCAGAAACGCCCGATATCACGACGAATTTACCTTTTGGAAGGTTGACGGAGATGTCCTTGAGGTTGTGGGTTCGCGCCCCCTTGACCTCAATCCAACCGTCCTGACCTGTCGTCATGGCAAACGCTCCAAAGGCAACGACCGGTCAACAGTTCTTCAAGTCGTGCTTTTGCTTGCGAGTGTTGGTGTTGGGTGTTAGGATGAAAGTAACATAGGATTAAATGTATCAAAATCGTGATACTGCGAGACCATACTCAAGAACAAGCCTTCATAATACAAACCCCATACTTGCCGCCCGTGGAATCTCCAAAGTTGAACCCAGTTTTTGTCGCTCAGCGATGTTGTTTGCGGTGCGGTCGCGTCGATAACATCGGCACGGAGCATGTCGATCGTTGTGCAGATTGTGAGGCCATGGCCTTCAACATTGATTGAGGAACCTCTCAAACCACGCCGAAGATTTTTGGTGGCGGCGCCTCAAATCGCACCGGATCATCGTTGTCCGGATGAAGAAACTCCAGCGATGAGGCGTGAAGCATGATGCGTTGGTGGGGGTTGGTGGAGGCCCCATGACGTTCGTCACCGACGACCGGCGTCCCCAAATGTTGCATGGCCATGCGAATTTGATGTCGGCGACCGGTCTCAATCGACACCTCAACGAGACTGGATGCATCGTTTGACTGCACCACATGGTAGTGAGATATCGCTTCTTTCCCCTGGGGGTGATTTTTGTTCACGGCTTTGACGTTCAGGTGTTTGTCTTCCATCAACCAGGTTCGGATGGTACCCGATGGAGGGTGAGGTGCAGTTTCAACCACGGCGAGGTAGGTTCGGTGCACCTCTCTGTCGTGGAATTGTTGTTGCAGTTCACGCTTCGCTGTAGGATGTTTTGCCAACACCATGACACCGGACGTGTCCTTGTCAAGACGATGAACGATGTAACACCAAGCGTCCTTGTTCCGATGCTTCAGATAGTCGACGCAACGGCTGTGAAGGGTGTCAATTTCAAGTCGATCCGTCGCTACCGAAAGCAAGCGATGGGGTTTGTTCACCACCAGAAGAGCGTCGTCTTCGTACAGAACATCGAGGTCAACGGTTGGTTCGGTGCTTGGGGGTGGTGTTCTTTCTTCTGCGCGTTGGCGCTCAAGCACTTCCACCGTATCGCCCACGTGCACGGTGGCTTTTGCTCGATGAACGACATCGCCGTTGACAACAACCCGTCCCTGCGTGAGCATTTTTCGGAGAGTGGTCGAGCTCGACTGAGGAAACATGAAGCGAAGCACCGCCAGAAGATCGCTGTCCGTCGATGCAGTTTGTTTCACTTTGCATCACCTACAAGACCAACACGTCGATCCATTCGCCTGCCTCACCCGATTGGCCGGGCTGAAGCAGGGTTAAGCCGCTCGCACTGGCAAGACTCTCTAGATTTCCCGAACCTTGATGTCGAGGTTGGTGAGCCATCATGCCTTCTTCGGTCGATGTTAACGTAACGCGCCGGAGGGTGACACAATCGTTGGTTGACTTGACTGGGTCGCACAATTTCGCGCGAACCGTCCACTCTTTCGGGCCGTCGCTCCCAAGGGCATGGCGAAGGTAAGGAGCCACGAGCATCCGAAACACAACGTGACTCGACACGGGATTGCCTGGAAGGCCAAACAGGGGGGTGCCGCCCCACAAGCCAAACAGGGGGGGCGATCCCGGTCGAATTTTCATCCGCCAGAAGTGAACATCGCCCTCTTCTTCCATCAAGCGTCGGACGTAATCGAATTCACCCATCGAGACACCGCCAGAGGTGAGAATGAGATCGCACGTTGCTTTGGCCTCATTGAGGGTCGTGCGCAGGGCTTCCATGGAATCGGCGACGGCGGGAAAGCGAACGGGTTCATGGCCGGACCACTCAACAAGGCCTGCGAGACCGAACGAATTGGATTCGTAGATTTCTCCGTGCTTCAGCGACTCGCCAGGTGACTTGAGTTCGTCTCCTGTCGAAACAATGCCGATGCGAAGACGCCGATACACAGGAACGGTGGCGTAGCCCATCGTCGCACACAACCCAATGCGGGACGGAGTCAGTTGCATGCCTTTGGTCAGCGCCACGGCACCTTTCTTGAGATTCTCACCCATCTTTCGCACGAAGTGTGGTTTGGGCGCTTCCATGAAGGTGACGCGGTTCCCTTCAACATTGCAGCGCTCAATAGGAAGGATGGCATCGGTGCCAGGAGACATCGGCGCTCCGGTCATGATACGGACTGCTTGGCCGGCCTTGACATCGATGGCGTCGTTGACGCCTGAAGCGGCTTGAAGCCCGACGATTTCGAGGGTCAACGGGTACGTGGCTTCGGGATCAAATCGACACGCAAAACCGTCCATGGCCGAGTTGTCGAACGGCGGGTCGTTGACTTGGCTGGGCAAGTCCTCAGCCAGTACTCTGTTGGAGCCGGTATCAATGGGAATGGTGTCTACGCTCAGTGAAGGCGGTGTCTGGAAGGTGATGGTCTGCGCTTCTTCGACCGTGATGAAGTATGGGCGCCCATCCATGGCCCTTCCAAGTGGGGCTTGTGCTTGAGATTGTGGGTCAACGGTAGAATGATGGTGGGGGGTTCGATGCACCTTCATGGTTGACGGGTCGTCGCTTTCTCAGGCCGTTCAAACCACCTTTCTTACCAGTGGAACGGCGACCGTGCTGGCCATGCTTATCGGCGTACCCTTAGGCGCATGGTGTGCGAGACAGCAGAGAACGTCGTTCCATCGGCTGAAGACGTTGATCACAGCACTGTATGGCCTGCCGCCGGTGGTGGTGGGTGTCTTCGTGTATTCTTTGTTTTCAAAATCTGGAGCGTTGGGTTCGCTGGATTTACTGTTCACCGTTGAAGCGATGATCTTCGCCCAGACGTGTTTGATTCTGCCGTTGGTGTGGGGTGGATCGTGGACGGCGTTCGAAGGGGTTGGCAAAGCCTACAGCGATACGTTGGCAACGCTCGGTATTGGTCAACGGCAGCGGCTGGTAATGGAAATCCGACTGGCGAGTAACGGCGTGTATCATGCCGTCGTCATTGCCTTTGGCCGAGCCATTGCCGAGGTTGGCGCGGTCATCATGGTCGGTGGGAACATCGCTGGAAAAACACGCGTGATGACCACGAGCATCGTCCTTGAAACGTCCAAAGGCAACATGGAGCAAGCGGCTGTTCTTGGTTTGCTGTTGCTGCTTCTTTCGCTGGCGTTGGTGGGGTTGGCGTCCATGGTACGAACGCGCCAAAAACGAACCACAGAGGAATTGCAAGGGGAAACGTTGCCTGCACCAACCCCTTTCAAGGGGCCGAAGATTCGAACGATTTCGGTTGTCAAATCGGGACGAGCGGTGGTGGATGATGTGGAAGTCGAACTCAAACCGGGAACCATCACCGCCATCGTCGGTGAATCAGGGGCTGGAAAAACCACCTTGCTTCGAGCCTTGGCCGGCCTGGAAGGCGATGACGTCGCGTGTGGGCCTCAAGCCTGCATCTACGTCCAACAAGAACCGGTGGCACTGACGGCGTCAGTGGCTTCCGAGCTGATGCTCCCCCATCGATTGTTCCCAACGTTATCTCCGAGTGGTCAAGGCTACGGTGATGTGTTCCAACTGGGCGAGATGGCTGGACAGTCCACGTTGGATTTGTCGGGCGGTGAACGGCAACGTTTGGTGCTCGCTCGACAACTCTCCTTCGCGCCGTCGCTTTTGCTCCTCGATGAATGTACCTCGAACCTCGGCTGGCTCCACATTCAAACCATCGAAAAAGAGTTGATGCGTCTGCGTGATGGTGGCGCCTGCATTGTGATGGTGACGCACAACATTCCGCAAGCTCAACGCATGGCTGACAGAACCATGGTGCTCCATGAAGGACGGAGATTGGATGAGGATGATCCGTTCGCAAGATCCCTGTTGAAGGGTGAGTGGTACACTCCCTAATCCACAAAAAACGGATGTTCGCCGTTGATGGTGTAGTTTGCAATGAGAAGTCGCCCTTCGTTGAGCAGATAGGATTCAAACGTATGGCCGGCCGTGGCATTCCCCGGTTGAATCACCAAGTAAGCGTACGGATTGTCAGCGATCGAATCGGAAAATTCTGTCCGCACGAGGTCAATGTTTGATTGAAACTGGAGGGCCGTTCCACGGTCTGAAAACGTTGCACAGTTCTTCTCATCGGCCATGTTGATGGCCGCTCCCATGCCTTGGCCGATGGAGAAATACCAGTCACCGGAAGGATGGTATCCGTTTGAGTCCTCAACCATCTCAACGCCTTGAGTTTGGTTGATATGTCGCCAGATAGCCTGCTCTTTTGCATGTGTTCCTGAATTGTCGCCGCGAGAAATGAAGCATGTCTCGTCCTCGAGAATGGACGTAAAGGCTTCAAAAATTGAGGCGTTCCATGTGCTCGGACCGAGAAGAACGAACGCATTGCGAGCGATGGGGACCCGTTCATCGGCGAACCCCTCTTCGATGAATTCCGCTTCTTGATCCGGTGCGTGGACGATCAGCGCATCCACATCACCGTTTCGACCCAACTCAAGGGCGGCGCCTGTACCCACCGCCACGTATTCCACGTCGATGTCATGAAGACGTTCAAAGTCCTCAATCAGAACATCGAGCAACCCTGAATCGCGCATGGAGGTGGTGGTACCAAGACGAAAAGAGTCTGCCTCTGCTGGCGAATCAACGCACCCAGCAAGCGGTACGAGAAGGGTCGTCAAGACGACCAAGGCCAGGCGCATCTCAATCAAACTGCATGACGTGGCCACATTCAGGATACGTGCACGACACGGAATAACGAGATCGTTTTGGTTTTGGAATCTTCAACATTGAACCGCACATTTCGCATTGCACCTTGATGGTTTGTGGGCCGGTTGGTTTGGGTGCATCACCCAAGGTTCGTCCAACATCGGTCGACCATCCGAGCGAATCGGAGTACTTGTCCGAGGCGGTGTTCATTTTTGACTGCTTCAAGGACAGTCGCATCTTTCGCTTGCGCTTGCCTTTTTTCTTACCGGGGGTCTTTGCAGCCATGGGACTCAAGGCTTCGCTAGGTGTTGATGTATTCAATGACTTCGCTTCGCCGGGCATTGTTCATGGAATGAAACCGTAGATTCGCGTGTTAATCGATCACGTACGACTCACCGTTTTTTGGTTCGTGAACGGTGTGACCTTGTTCAACAAGCGCTTCAACCAAAGGTGGTCGAGCGTGGGTGGGGTCGGTATGGTACACGACGACATGCTTTGCTTGGCAGGCTTTCGCGAAGTCAAGAATTTCTTGATGACCTGCATGCGTTGAGAAGGAAAACTGTTCCATGTCAAGAGAAACATGGGCTTGCTGTCCGTAAATGCTGATGGTACCGGTTTCCAAGAGGTTTCGTCCACCGGTATCACGTGCTTGATAGCCCGTGAAGAAGATGGCATTTTTCTGATCGTGTCGAAGACGATTCAGGTACCAAAGAGCCGGCCCACCTTCCAGCATACCAGACGTTGTTACGATGACATCAGCAGCAAGTGCTTTCTTTCGATCAGATTTACTCGAGACTTGTTTTGCCCATCGCCAAGCACGTTCGAGCGCTGATGCATCCCTGAGAAGCTGAGGGTGATTGAGGTGGGTTTTTGCGACGCGCTTCCCCATCCCATCTACGTGAACGTTGAGCCGTGGTAAATGCTCATGGAGCATCATGACCACATCCTGGGTTCTTCCATTGGCAAACGCTGGAATGAGAACGGTTCCGCCTCGTTTCACAACCGCTTCAACGGACGAGATGAATCGGTTAATTTCCTCCTGTTTTGGTGGATGATCTCGACCCCCATATGTTCCTTCGACGAACAAAATATCCGCTTGAACGGGTTGAGCACCGCTGACCAACGAAGAATCTCGAGTGTCAAAATCGCCGGTCAGCAAAACGCTGGTTTCTGGGGTGGTGATGTGAAGCATGGCAGCACCAGGAATGTGGCCAGCTGGGTGCAAGGTAAGTTCCCAGTTGTGATGGGTCCATGGTACACCAAAATCATGAACGTACCATGAGTCCAGCGCCGTGTCAATGTCGCGCTTATCCCAAGCCAACGGGTAACGTTCAATGGAGCTCACTTTGTAACAGTCACGCCACATCATATCAGACAGTTCTGACGTGATGATGGTGCCGTGAAGTCGAGTTCGGTGATGAGCGCATAACCAGGGCGCCATACCGAGATGGTCAATGTGCGAATGCGTGATCACAGCATCGTGAACTACAGGCGCTTCTTTTGGGTAGCGAGGGGGTGATGTAGGTGCTATACCGTAGTCGAGAAGTAAGCGAGTGCCTTGTGCATCCTCAAGGACAATACCAACGTTGCCAACTTCATCTCCACCACCTAGATAGTGGAAACGAAGACCTGAGACTGGAGGTTCAATTGGGTAGGTTGAAGTTCGCCCAGGTGAATAGAGGACCATGCACGAACCAAACATTGCTTCTGCATGAAGATGTGGGTCTCACCCCTTGATTTCCACTGGAGGTCATTCTCCGTGTAGTTGATCTGAAATCTTCATGCATTAAATTCCCAATATTGATTAACTACTCGCGAGCATACTCCACGGGTTTTTTTCGATTCACATTACCATTCCCGATTTTTCGATCACGCTGGTGATACGACGATTATATTCCAGTGGAAATGAGGGGGTCCATCATTGTCTGCTTCTCTTCTCCAAAAAATTTCCTATTTTGTTTCCAAAGGAGAACGAAGAGGCCATGAACCACGAATCCTTCCACCGGTCATGGGACGAATTCCATCGCACGAATTCGTCATCGACGAAGATCGTTGTTTTGGTTGTGGAGCATGCATTGCCTTATGTCCAGTGCAAGTGCTCACCTTGACCAACCGTATGATTTACGTTGATGAGCCAAATTGTACCCACTGTCGTCTCTGTCTTCCATCGTGTCCTGTTTTTGCATTGGACATTTCACCGATTGAGGGATGATTGTGCGTGTTGTATTGATAGGTGGCTCGATTGAAGCCTTGCTTCTATCCATCGAATTGACTTCTCAACACGACGTCACAATCATTGAACTCGAAGCTGAAATAGGCCTCCCCGTTCAGCATCCAGGCCGAATCATCAATCCTTCAGAACTCCAACATTACCTCACCACTGACCAAATTTCATTTCTTGAACTGAAAGAAAACGAAGACGGTTGGGGTTGTCGATGGGACTGGGTGATGAAACATTTCGCTGCCGTTGCCGCTCGTCAACATGTGTCGTTCTTCACTCGCACTCGAATTCAATCGTGCACGGAGCACGACGAAACATACATTCTCGAACTGACGTCATCCGAGCGAACGACACCCACTCACATGGTTGCCGATCGGGTT
This sequence comes from Candidatus Poseidoniaceae archaeon, assembly GCA_964228815.1. Classification (GTDB taxonomy): domain Archaea; phylum Thermoplasmatota; class Poseidoniia; order Poseidoniales; family Poseidoniaceae; genus Poseidonia. Next base: position 3,161 of record CAXRAL010000046.1, on the reverse strand, counting down.
GTTCTCATGCCCGGCCAAACCGGCGCACCAGGAGGTCGATCACATCATCTATCTCCGTCTCCCCCATCAGAATTTCCATCACCTGAGACAACTGAATGGTTCGGTGGAACGGTGTTGTCTGTGGATGCTGATGCAGTAACAGGAGCTGACATCATGCTTGCCCGTGGGGACGGGATGACGGAATTGTGGTGGTCAACATCAAGTTCGTGGGTGCCCCAACGCGGGTACCTGGAACAATGCCGCGTTCACCTTCCTTCCAAGAAATCAGAACTTTCGCTTGATAGCGTGATGTCACGGGTGCGTGACTTCCTCACCGAATTCGTTTAAATTCGGACATTTGGTGTGGATTAAAACACCACTTTCTTAGGCTCAACGCCTTGGCCAATGATAAGAACGCCTCGGCGTTGGTGATGAAGATGGGCATCAACCTCACACATGAATCGCAAGCACCGTCTCAAAAGAGTACGGCCTCCGCCAACAAAGAGTGGAAGAAACTGATCGCTGATTTCCAACAGCCGCACGTGGGCAAAGCGGTTTGGCAAATCATCAACACGTTGGTTCCCATTGCAGTCATTTGGGTGGCCTGCTACTTCCTCAAAGACATCTCCTTGCTGTACTGCATTCCGCTTGCTTTGCTCGGCGGCTTGTTCCTCGTTCGTACATTCATCATCTTCCACGACTGCGGACACGGCTCATTCTTCAAATCCAAGCGTGCGAACAGCGTTGTTGGGTTCATTACCGGTCTGCTGACGTTTACGCCTTACCGAATGTGGAGTTGGGAGCACGCTCGACATCACGCTACCAACGGCGACCTTGACCGTCGCGGGATTGGCGACATCTGGACCCTTACCGTCGAAGAATATGTATCAGGTTCTCGCCGACTTCAGCTCAGTTATCGATTCATTCGAAACCCCATCATTCTCTTTGTGTTCGGTCCTCTGGTGTTGTTCATCATCCTGCAGCGCTTTTCTCACTCCAAATCAAAGGGTCGAGAGCGGCAGTCTGTGTATGTCATGAACGCCGCCTTGATTGGATGGTGCGTCGGCATGAGCATGATTTTTGGCTTCCTTCCGTGGCTTGTCATTCAGTTGACCATGATGTCCATCGCTTCACTCTTTGGTCTCTGGCTCTTTTACGTCCAACACCAGTTTGAGGACACGTATTGGGCCACCAGCGAGGATTGGGACTACACGACCGCTGCCATGGCCGGAAGCAGTTACTACAACCTCCCCAAGATTCTTCAGTGGTTTTCTGGGAACATCGGCTACCACCACATTCACCACCTGAACCCCCGAATTCCCAACTACAACCTCGAGCACTGCCACCACTCACATCCTTTCTTCCAGGATGCCCCAGAACTCCGATTCTTCAACAGTCTCAAATCCATCCAACTTCGACTTTGGGACGAGGTCAACGGTCGCATGATCAGCTTCCGTGAACTGAAGAAACAGTTGGCGCTTCGTGAAGCGAAGCCCGCCGTCTCGTGAACAACCTCCTTGATGGTTAATCTCATCAACATCCCAACCGTCCCACAACCATGACAGTCAAACTCTACCTTGAGAGCATCGAAGCTGCTTACGCACGGCAGTTTGATGCACGAATTACGGCGGTTGACGGCAACACCGTTATTCTTGACCGCACCCTCTTCTATCCACTTGGTGGTGGCCAACATTGGGACACTGGCGTGCTTTCAGGTCCCAACGGTGACGTGCATGTTTCCGAAGTTCGTGGCCGTGGGGATGTATCGCACACCGTTGCAGACGACCATCAATTGCAGGTTGGGGATGAGGTTCGTGGGACCATCGACTGGACGACTCGATACGAACACATGCGGATGCACACAGCTCAACACCTCATGAGCGGACTGGCCTACGAAATGTTCGACGGTGTTCGAACGGTTGGCAATCAAATCCATGCCGACCGCTCTCGAATCGACTTCAATCCCATTTCATTTGATGAAACCATGCTCAGCGACTTGGTCGCTGCTGCAAACGACCGTATCGATCAGTGCCTGGAAGTTACGGACGCTGTGATGACCCGAGACGAGATCAACGCCATCATGCCCGCTGACCGTACCAACATGGACTTGCTTCCTGCCAGCGTTTCGTCGCTCCGCATCGTACAGATTGGCAACCGGGTGGACATGTGCCCTTGTGCTGGAACGCACGTGAGCAACATCGGTGAATTGGGCCACGTTGAGTTCCTTGGAAAGAAGTCCAAAGGCAAAGGCACCCAACGGTTCAGTTACACACTTGAAGCACCCACTCAACCACGAACCCATTCCAACATCGTGATGTGATCAGAATTCCAAATCATCGTCCACGAGCGTTTTGACATCGTCCATCGCCGACTTCAACGCCTTTCGTTCGGCTTGGCGTTGATTGAATTCGATGTCTTCGAAAATTTTCGCAGTGTCTTCGTCTAAACTGGTCTGTGAGGCGGCGGCGTGAACTCGGTCAGTGAGGGTGGTATCCTCTCCAATTCGCTCACTACGGTCCACCCGCTGAATCGGTTGACTGGGGATGGTTCTTGCACCGTAGTGGACTGCCTCCTGTTCTTCAATTGCCCATGTGGTTTTTGCCATTTCTTGTGCTTGTTTCGCTTCCATTGGTGCGTCTTTCCAAGGATTCTGATTTCCGATGTCGCGTAGCGCGTTGACTTTGGAACTTGACCGTTGTTGGTCAAAGAGTTCAGCGACCGACAAACCGTCCGGTTTGGCTGGGGCATCAACGAGTGCTGCTGCCAAGCGTTGCTGCTGGAGGAGTGAAGCGCCGTGCACCTCGTCGTGGTCGTACCGGTGCGGTTCGGCCGCCATGGCCATCAATTCCTTGGCCAGCTGGTAGAGGGGATCGTCTGCAGGAGCTGCGGCGATGACCTCGCGAATTGAACGGTGATGTTGGATGCACGGCGAACAACGTGAGGTGCCTGCTTCGTCCGGCGCATCGCATCGCAAACAACATGCCTGGAACCCGAGTTCCTGCATGGCTTTGCGAGGCATGGACATGAGCGTTCACTTTGGCATGGGCCTCAGGGTCATGAATCCTTGGACACGAGCATTCAAAGTGAACCCGTCCATGGACTTAGCATGGGGAAACGGGACGCACGTGCGGACCTTCTGGACGATGACCCGTTCAGAAACACCCGTGCAGCGCCCCGAATTC
>CAXRAL010000045.1:0-18464 GCA_964228815.1 Candidatus Poseidoniaceae archaeon | reverse complement strand
TGCATGGTTTCAGAACTCGTGCTGTTTCAGCTGTCGAGTTTCTGTGCCCTCATCGGGATGACATTGGGCTGGCGCGGTGTCATGACCAAATTCGCCGGTTTTTACGACCTTCCAACCGCTTGGAGTCAGGTGTTTTGGGGCATCGTTCTCGGTGGTGTGTACGCCGTGATGGCCGACGGTTTGCTCTTCCAGCCTTACTTCATCACGGTGGAAAGCGAAGCCAACGTGTATGCGGGACTCAACGTGTTCTCCCTGCTCTTCGTCGCACTCGTTGCTTCGGTGTTTTCCCATCTACTCCTGCGGCGCCCTCGCGTTCGAAAGGGGGGCTCCCAACCTTCGAGTGGGTGGGCGCTCGGTCTTGCGATTGGCGGGATGACCGCCATGGTCGTGATGTTCCGTATGTTTGAATTCGAGGGTATTTTTTCTGTTCAAGGGCTTGCTAACATCGCCTTGGTGTCATTGGTCACGCCGCGTGCAGACGCGCTGATCACGTCGCGGCACGGCTTCCTGATGCTGCAGGACCGACGCTGGGGTGCAGTCCTTCGATCTACATTTTGGCGCTCGGCACTGTTGGTTGGTGTGTATTCAGCCGTGTTCAATCCGCTGGTCTGGCTCTTTGTCATCCCCTTCATCATTTTGGCCAACCCTTACGCAGAAACCTGGATTTGGGAATCGGTCCCAAAGGAAGGCCGTCGCCGCCTTCGCCGTCTCTTGGCCGAGCAGGCTCGGGACCGGGCAGCCGTTCCTTCGGTCCACTCGCAGGATTCATCGGTAGGTGAAGAGGAGTAAGGGGGCAATTACTTACGTGCAATGAGCGCTTTTCCGCCCGGTGAAACGCAGGTTCACTTATCAAAAATTCACCGGGTCATCTTGGACAATTGTTATACGACGCCAGCCGAGCAGCAAATCATGGGTGCTTGCCCTTATTGCCGCAGTGCAACGCTGCCCGGCGACACGATTTGCTATTCGTGTGGCCGCGTGTTGCCCAAGGGGGACCGTGGCAGTTACCGCCTTGAGCAACAGTTTAGCAAGCGCAAGGGTGCAAAAGAAACCACCTACATGATGGCGTCCAAACCCTCACAGCGCGGTGTCGTCAAGACGCATACTGGCCGGCAACGCAACATCATGAAGCGGAGAAAAAACCGATTCCGTAGCCTCGCTATGCTTGGTTTGGTGGCGTTTGTCATGCTTTCTCCCCAAGCACAAGAAGCCGTGTTTGGTGAGTTTGGCGGTGTTGAAGAATTCCTGCAATCCCAACTTGCTCCCTACCATGTGTATCCCAACGAAGCGAGCTACACGCTTTCGAAGATTGCCGATGTGTCAAAAGGAAGTGGCGAAGGGGCCGTTACGGAGAACATCCTGATTCCGCCCACCGTTCGGTCATCCATCTCCGGCGCAGCACAATTTGCTTTCACGGACGGGACCAACCAAACCGAACCACTTGTGCTTCAACAGACGCTCCAGATTACCCTGGCCATTGACGGCCAAGACATCAACGTCCCCATTGACGGCATGCCAGACAGGAACATCGACAACGCCATTGTCACCAGCAGTGGACACCAAGTTTGGTGGCCAGCCATCGGAAGCGGAGATGATCAATGCCCCCTCGCAAAATGCGTGAAGGTTCGTGCCAATTTTGACAATGGAGGGTCCGTTCAGTATGCCTTCAATGTTCGAGTCCAATCCACTTCGTATTCGTGGTGGGATGATGGACGAGTCGACGCTCGCATCGCAGGAAAAGACACGGGCATCAACGCTGACAATTCGGGGACGTTTGCTGACCTCGCGAATCGAGGTAACGGCGTTCGCCAATCGCAGTTTGGTGGTTCGTACTGGTACGACCGAGGCGGAACCGCCGGCTACGCCATCAACGGTCAGGATGCCTTGGTGATGGCCACCGCCGATACCATTGCGAGCAGTTTGCCCGATGGTCGAACCGACAATGCCTACGCGTTTGCTCGTGCGACCTTCGACTACCTCCACGCTTACATCTCCTACGACCGAGATGCACCTTCGACAGCACGCTCCGGTCCGGCTTGCCTCGCCGCCAACACGGGCGATTGTGATGAACAAACCAACGCCTTCTTCAGCATCTTGCGAACACGGGGTGTGCCGGGTTGGTACGCGTTTGGTGTTCTCGGTGATCCGTTCTTCTCCAACGAAGGTTGGGAGGCGCACGCTTGGGGCTACATTCAACTGCCGTTAGCGGACAGTTGGTGTGAAGAGCGAAACATCGTGCTTCAGACCTGCTTTGTTGAAGCCCAGGTTGATGTGGTGAACAACAAATGGTTGTTGTCAACGCCGACGGCTTACCTTGATTGGATCGAAGAGGCCGACGCCTCAGGCGGCATGGTGTACGACTACTACCACCCTGTGCGAAGCATATCGTACGGGCAAGGTGAGGCCATTGAGCGCCTACGCAGCTTTGAGACATTGGACGCCGTGGAATTGAACGGCGGGTCGTACAAGGTGAAGAAATACGCTGAGGCGTTGTGAGAGGAGGGGCCGAGCATGCGAGTGATCATCGGTGGAGCTGGACGAGTAGGTATTGCACTGGCCAAAGCCATGGCGAACGAGAAGTACGACCTCGTGGTGGTCGACAACGATTCGAGGGCGGTCGCCAACGCTCAATCCTTGGATTGCTTGGTGGTCAACGGCAACATTACCAATCGAGAAACACTCCTTGAAGCTGGCATTCAGAACGCCAGCGTGTTCATCGCAGCAACGCCTTCGGACGAAACCAACCTCATCGCCTGTTCCATCGCTGAACATGCCCACGAGAGCAAGGAAGGCGTTGACCGATTAACCAGCATTTGTCGACTACGGACCTCGTCCTACGTGAACGAATTCAAGGCAGGTCACCTGCATGAGTGGGCCAAGGTTGACCACGTGGTCAACCCGCTCCACGGGGCTATTTTGAGATTGAATGCAGGCCTGCGCTCAACCGAACTTGAAGAGGTCATCCCGTTTGGGGAAGAAGCCTACGTCATCGAATTTGACATCGGCCAGTCCGCCCTCAACCTCGTGGGACGCCCACTCCGAGAAGTGCGGGAAGACTTCGTTCATGGCCTTCCAAACATCGTGGGCGTGAAGCGTGACGGGGAGCGGAGTTTCGTTCCGAACGACGACAGCGTCCTCCAAATTGGCGATCGTATTGCCGTTTCTGTGATTGGCCTCGACAAGTTCAATCCGGCCCTCATCACGTTTGGGCATGAGATCTCGTACTTCCCCGAGCACCCCCACGTCATCATCGTCGGTGCCTCGCCCATTGGAACAAAGATGGCCGAAGATTGGTTGAAACACGGGGCGAGTGTGACGGTCTTGGAGCGTGAACTTCACCTGGCTAACAAGCTGGCTGGCTCGAAAACCGGAGGCCACCTCAACATCGACGTCATACACGGGGACCACCTTGACCGGTCGGTTCTCGAAGAAATCTCGATCGACCAATTCGACGTCGCCGTCAGTGCACTTGGCGACGACCACGCCAACATTGCAGCGGTGTTGTTGATGTCGGATCTGGGCGTCCCCCACACTGGTTTGATGCTCCATGATGCTGATTTGGTCAAGGTCACCCAACGCATGGGGATCTCGTTCGCTGTTGACCGACATCGAGTGGCCGTCAACAACATTTTGTCCCACGTTCACAGAAGCCTTTCCGGGCATTACGCACTCCTCGCCGAAGTTCCCAACGTGGTCGGCATCACGCTCAAGATCACGGAACGAGCGAAATTTGCAGGCAAAAAGGTGGCTGATGCACAGTTCCCTGACTGGATGCGACCCGCATTCATCAAGCGAAGAAACTTGGCTGGTGAGTGGGAGTCCATTGAACCCAAGCCCGACCAACTGTTGCTCGAAAACGACCGAATGGTTCTGTTTTGTTTGAAGGAGAAGGTCTCCGAAGCACAGAAGCGATTCAAGGTGTGATCATGCGCTCCGACGTGCTGAACCTGATTCTCGGCTGGACCTTACTGGCCCTGCTCGTTCCGCTGGGCGTTTGCGGTTTGATCACCCTTTGGCTCGACGGCTGGGTGCTGGCGGTTCAGGCCTTTCTACCTGCGATGCTCATCAGCGGTGGCTTGGGTGCTGTTATGCTGGGGTTGTTCACACGAACGGACTCAGCGCAGCGCCTGCGAGATTTGGAGGCCTTCGTCGGTGTTGGCCTGGTCTGGCCACTCACCGTGTTCATCGGTTCACTGCCGTATTGGTTCGGGGGCGTGTTTGTCGGCCCGTTCGTAGAGGATGCACTCCTCATTGACATCATGCGTGGATTTGTGAATTCTTGGTTCGAATCCATGTCAGGATTCACGACCTCCGGGGCTACCGTTCTCTCTCACTCGATGAGCCCCAATTGCATTCCCGGCACCACGCCGGATTGCATCAATGCCCAACCTCGGGGTCTCTTGCTCTGGCGCTCACTCACGCAGTGGCTGGGCGGTATGGGGGTCGTGATGTTGGGCATGCTCGTGCTTTCCCGAATCATCGGCGGTGGCATGGCGCTCGCCCGTGCTGAATTGACCGGGCCATCGCTGTCTCGCCTTCGACCAAAGTTGCGACAAACAGCCATGGCGCTTTGGGGCTTGTACCTTCTTCTGACGCTTGTTGAGATGCTTGCCCTGAAATTCATTGGTGGAATGTCGGTGTTTGATGCCGTGAATCATGCCTTCACGACGATGCCAAGTGGTGGCTTTTCGACGCGTGATGCCAGCATCGCCTACTACGATTCTGCCGTGATTGAGATCATCATCATCGTGTTCATGTTCTTGGCGGGCGTCAATTTTACCTTGATGTGGTTGATGGGAACGGGCGATTTCAAGGCCGCCTTCAAGGATGAGGAGTTCCGCACGTACCTGTTCTATCTCTTTGCTGCCGTGTTCCTCATTACGCTTTCATTGGTGCTGATCGGTATGTCTTTTGGCCATGCGTTGTTGGACACGGTGTTCCACGTCCTTTCCATTGGTACGTCCACGGGGTATGCTTCAGCGGATTATGCTGCTTGGCCAGGCGTGGCACGCATCATCCTGCTGCTGTTGATGATCGTGGGTGCTTGCGCCGGTTCGACCAGCGGTGGGCTGAAACTCATGCGTATTCGTATTGGGCTCAAGGTCGCTTTCCGTGAGCTTGCTCGTATTGCTCAACCGCGCAAGATTCACATGATTCGCATGAACGATGAGGTGGTTGAAGACAAGCAAGTCAGCCTGGTGGTTGGTATGCTGTTCATCTGGGTCATTTTGTTTGGTTTCTCCTGCATTGTGTTGGCCATGATGATGCCCGATGCATCGTTTGAAACGATCTTTTCCGTCGCTGCATCGGGGTTGGGCAACACCGGTCCGGCTCTTGGCGCCTATGGCCCCACCGAAACGTGGGCGAGCATGAACTCTGGCTCTTTGCTCTTCACGTCCATTCTGATGTGGTTTGGCCGTCTTGAGTTGTTGACGGCGATCATCGTTCTCCACCCGCACAGTTGGCGTCGGGAGGAAAAGTCCGACGGAGAGCGTCAAGGCATGGCCATGGTCAAGCGAATGCTTGACCGAGAAGGCGCCGATGATTAGAACAACGTCATCTGACCTGGACTTGGACCAGGGTCGTCATCCTCAGGTTGCTCAACAGCTTCGACGTGATCGTTGGCCAGAACATCAGGTCTGGCTGGTTCTGAGGTGCCTTCCTGTCGTTCTGCTTGTTGATGTTGCAGCGCAAGGAGGTCAATTTTGTGCTTCTCCTCTGCGACATCGTAGTCCTTGAGAAGCGCCTTGGACGATCGTCTCGTTTTTGCTAAACCGGCCAAGGAGAGATGTTCTTCGCCGGAGAGCCCGAGATTGAGGGAGATGTCGAACAGCGTTGAATCCCCCAACGGGCTGTCATCTTGAGACAGCACGTACAACGGGTGAAGAAATTCATCGCGGGTGGTGGCTTTGTTGGTACCTGCCAGGTCCGCCAATTTCTCAACGATGCTTCCTCGCCCGACAGGTGCTGAACGGCGCAGGTAGTGCGGGTAAGAGGGGAAAATCCTCCCTTCAAGTGGCACGGCGTTGGCCGTTGAAGCGGCGAGTGCCGTGAGGTGTTGAGTCCAATAGGTTGACCGGTGGGCTGTGTTGAGGAAGCGTCCCATCATGGCTCGGTCTGCTTGAATCAGTGAAGATGAGCCTCGTCGAATGCTGGGTCCGTGGGTGAACAACGAGGCGTTGTTCCAGTGCACCCAGTTCAAGAATTCCGACGGGTCTTTGTCAATGGTCCGAATGAGGGTGGATGCTTCGTTGCTACTCCTCTCTCTATAGAGGCGGTCGAGGCCAGGAAAGATCTCCACGGTTACGTCCCGTTGACTCGCTTCGGCGTGGGCATGAACCATGGCTGGTGTCAGAGCCCCTTCTCCCAGGCCCGTCGCCAGCACCTGGAGGTCCCGGACCAACGCACGCAGGTCGCCGTGGTTGGTGCTGGCCAAGGCGTCAATGGCCTTCTCTTCGAATTCCACGCCTTCCTCTCGAAGCACTCGCCTCGCAATGCGTCGTAAGGCCTCATCGCTGGCTCGTACGAAATTGATCTTGATCAAGTGCTTCGTAAAGCGGTCCCGGGTGCTTCGCCATGACGAGTTCTTCCCCCACAATCCCATTTCTTCGTTGCAGGCAAGAATGACCGGTTGTTTGGTCTGGTCGAGCAACCTGAGGAGCTCGGCCTTGCCTCCAGAATCGCCGGAAAGGGTCGATCCGGGGCGTTCATCATCGCTGTCCATCGCTCGTTCGATGCGCTCTTGACTGACCTGACGCAGACCACCTGACAAGTGGTCCACCTCGTCCAAAAGAATGAGCGTGCGAGAAGGTGGTGCACTCGGGTCGTGGAACAGTGATCGGTGGGTTGCACCGCTGGTGGCGGCTTTGCGAATGGCTGCTGCGTTTCTTGCATCGCTGGCGTTCAGTTCAATGACGTTCCAACCCATGTCCTCGGCGATGGCTCGGGCAACCGTTGTTTTGCCAACGCCAGGTGGACCAATGAGCAAAATGGCCTTCTTCTTTGGCGCCCCGTTTTGCCATTCATCGAGCCACGCTCGGATTTTACGTCGTTGGACTTCGTTGCCTTCCAGCAACTGTTCCGAACGGGGACGGTGCCGCTCCGTCCAATCGCTCGGTTGACCCATGCTTCCCCATTCGCTGGAGGGTTCTTCAACCTTCAGCACCCCAAGGCGATGGCAAACCGGTGTCATCCTTCGACCGGCTTCAGGAAAGCGATTGGATGGTTACACGATGCTGCTCACCCGTGTCGCGGTCACGGACGGTCACGGTGCCGTCCTCGAGCGATTGGTGGTCAACGGTGATGCAGACGGGAACGCCGATTTCATCGGCCCGTGCATAGCGGCGGCCAATGGAACCGCTGGCATCGTACATCGAAACGAGGCCGGATGTTTTGCAGAGCGTCTGGTGGAGGTTCCACGCCAACTCTCCCATGCCATCTTTTTCGAACAACGGGAAGACCGCATAGTCTACGGGTGCAATGGTCGGCGAGAGCCGCATCAACGTGTAGGGTTCACCATTTTTCTCCAGTTCTGAATAGGCGTGGTCGATGACGTGCCAGATGATTCGGTCAATGCCGAAGGCTGGTTCAATGACGTGAGGGATGTACCATTCGCCGGTTTCTTTGATGGTTTTCTGATTGGGTTTGACGTGCTCTTCGCCCACCATGACCTTCGCTCCATTCTCCAAACTGATCTCACAGGGGAAATTGGTCGATTTTGGAAGGGCCTCAACCGCTGTCTTCACTGCGCCAGCCAGGGCTTTGAAGGCCGGTCCCGCAGTAGCGCCGTTGATGGTCCACGCGTCAATGGTGATGGTGCGTGGTTCGTCGAATTCTCGGCGTGCTCGCAGCGTTTTTCCAGTTGCCTTTTCATGGCTTTCAAGGTCATAGCAACCTCGGTGCGCAATACCCACGCATTCAATCCAGCCGTAACTTCCCTCAATTTCCGCATCCCAGCAGTCCAAGGCATAGTGGGCCATCTCATCCTGCTCGTGCTGCCTGAACCTCAATCGGGATGGATCAATCCCGATGTCAACCAGGAAATCCCGGGTAATGCCCATGAATCGTGCGACAGTCGGGTGGCGAATGAGTTGTTGCTTACACGCTTCACTCAACGTCATCTCAACGCTATTTCCGCCATCGCCAATCAGGTGCATTGGAGCATCATTCCACGGCGATAAATCGTCGTTCAACTCGGCTTCTGGATCGATAAAATATTCCAGTTCAGCCATGTTGAACTCGCGGAGGCGAATCATTCCTTGGCGAGGAGCGATTTCGTTCCGATACCCTTTGCCAACCTGCATCGCACCGAACGGAAGGCGCTCCCTGAAGTGTCGATGCAGCGCGTTGAAGGAGGTGAACATGCCCTGCGCCGTTTCCGGTCGCAAAAATCCTGGGCGTCCTGAATCGCCAGCACCGATGGTGGTGTTGAACATCAGATTCTGTGCCTTGACCTCGCTCCATGCTTGGTTGCCACACGCTGGGCATGGCGGTTGAACTTCGAACAGAAGGTCTTGCAATTCGTCTCGCTTCAGGGCGTCTGGGTTCGGGTGATGGGGTTCCAGCAATGTATCGGCACGACTGGCTTCACCGCAGGAGCCGCATTCGGTCATAAAATCAGAGAATTCGCCAACGTGTCCGCTGGCCTCCAGTACGGCGTAGGGGGTGACGGTTGGGCATGAGAGCTCGACGACGTTGCCAAGCTGCAACCAGTGGTCCAGCCAACGCTGATTGACCCGAGAGCGCATTCTCCCTCCCACGGGTCCAAAATCGTAGAGGCCTTTGGCGCCGCCGTGAATTTCAAACGCAGGGAGAAGGAAACCTCGGCGCTTCAGCATCCCGCTGAGTCGTTCGAGTCGCCCGTCTTCGGTCATGACCTTCGCCTCGTTCTCCGGCTGTGAGGGGCACCTAAGAACTTCACCGACCCGTGGGGGCCTGACCCTCCATTCCTCAGACACAGCATTAAAGGCGACCACCGGGTGCTACAATCATGGGTCAGTCAATGGTCGCCATCGTCGAAGACGATTGCACGGGGTGCGACCTCTGCATCCTTCATTGTCCATTTGAGGCGCTCCTACCACTTCAAACGAACCCTCCTGGTCGAAGCCATCCGAAACGCCCAGTGGTGGTGGTTGAGCAGCGCTGTGTGGGTTGCCTTTCGTGCATTGGGTCCTGCCCTACCGATGCGTTGTACGAAGTTGGTGTCCCCCCCAACGCCGCTGAGTCGCCTCTTGTGTTCCACAAGGAAGGACCTGCTACAGAAGCGGTGCTTCGATGGAAAAAGCGAGCGACGCGCTGGCCTTGATGTTCATTCACGTATGCGCAATGCTTTTGAATACCTTTTGCACGCTCCAACCCCATAGGGTGGCAAAAAGAAATGGCCGAGATTGTTTACTTGGACTCCCCGTTGGAGTCTGAGGCACTGTTTGAGCGATTGTGCCCTCCTGTGCGCCAATGGTTCAAGGATAAATTTCCGGACTTCACGCCTCCTCAAAAATTGGCCATTCCAGCCATCATGGACAAGCAACACCTCTTGCTGTGTTCTCCCACAGGCTCGGGTAAAACCCTCACGGCCTTTTTGACCGTGATCGACCAGCTGGTTCGACTTGCTTTGGACAAGAAGTTGGAAAAGAAGGTCCACGCCATCTACATCTCGCCCATCAAGGCGCTGGCGAACGACATCCAGCGAAACCTGATTGGTCCGCTCAACGAGATCACGGAACACTACCTTCCCGATCGTGCACAAGAAATCCGTGTGGGTCTACGAACTGGAGACACGTCGCAGTCCGACCGTCAGAAAATGCTTCGAAACCCTCCTCACATTTTGATCACGACGCCGGAAAGCTTGGCGATTGCCATCACCTCTCCTCGGTTTCAGCCCATCGTTAGCGAAGTCGAATACATGATCATTGACGAGTTGCACTCAATGGTCTCCACCAAGCGTGGTGTCCATCTATCGCTGACGCTTTCACTGCTGGATTCATTGCTCAAAAATCCCGTGCAGCGCATCGGTATTTCCGCCACGATGGAGCCGCTTGAAACCGTTGCAGAATACCTCGTGAGCAGCGACGACCGTGAGGCAAGGGGCCAACCAACATCGGTGTCCATCGCCAAGATTTCTGGTTCGAGGGAGCTTGACCTTGACATCCTCATCACGCATCCGAAGTTCAGCGACCTCTCGATGGCCAAATTGCTCGAATATAACATCGAAGCCATTGCGGATTTGATCAGTGCCCATACCACGACCCTTGTCTTTGCCAATACTCGTAAGATGACGGAAACCATCGTTCAGAAATTGCGTCCCTTCCTCGGTGATTTGGTTGCAGGTCACCACGGTTCCATGGACAAAAACATCCGGTTGGATGTTGAAAAGAAACTGAAATATGGCCACCTGCGTGCTGTTGTGACGTCTTCTTCACTCGAGATGGGTATTGACATTGGTTCGGTCGATTTGGTGCTTCAGGTCGGTAGTCCAGGCGACATTGCGACGGCGCTCCAGCGTATCGGTCGTGCCGGCCACCATGTCGGTGGAATCCCACGTGCTCGATTTTTGCCAACCGGCGTGGACGATCTGATTGAACTCGCTGCGCTGCAGGCCGCTATCCAAACAGGTGATATGGACCGCTTGGATTTCCCGCAAAACTGCCTTGACGTCGTGGCTCAGTTCATCATCGGCCTGGTCATCATCAACGACTTGGACATCGACGAAGCCTACGAAGTCATCGTGAATTCATGGTCCTATCGAAATTTCGAGTACGACGATTTCATCGAGGTCCTTGACATGCTCGAGGAAGAACGCAGGATTTGGATCGACTGGGAAGAAAACATCTTTGGAAAGCGTGGCTACTCTCGCATGATTTACTACACGAACATCGGGACCATCGCACCAGATAATTCCTACTTGGTCTTCAACGCCGAAGGGTCGATTCTCGGAAAGCTGTCCGGTTCCTTCGTCTCAAACCTCCGCACAGGTGATGTCATTCTGCTGGGCGGTTCCACGTACCGTGTTACCAACATTCAGGGAACCCGAGTCAACGTCACGAGCGTCACCGGTCATCGGCCAACCATCCCATCGTGGTCAGGTGAGGCGAGAAGCCGCAGTCGTGAATTGTCGCAAGCACTTCTGGACCTCATCGGGCACTGCATTGTGGCCCTTCGTCGCGAGCACGATCCTCGAATGCTGCTGCGAGAGGTCTACGGTCTTTCCAACGAAGTGGCTAACGCCATTGCTCGCCATCTTGAGGAGCACTCACTTGATTCCTTCCAGGTTCCCGATTCGCGGCGAATTTTGGTGGAGCAGGTCATTTCGGGAGCGTTTCCCACCTACATGATCACCACTTGCCGAGGTCGAGGGTTCAACACGGCCCTTGGCTACTTCATGGCTGGATTGGCTGAAGCCAACAACATCGCCGTCATCGAAATGTCGTTTGACGAGAACGGCCTCCTGCTCAAGACTTCACAGGAAGTTGACCCGGGCGCCATGTACACGGCGTTTCGAGAGAACAATCACCACGACGTCATTGAACGCTACATCATCAACACTCAGATTTTTGCCAAGCGGTTCAGAGAAGTCTCGGGTCGCTCCCTCATCATCCCCAAGCGAATGGGTGCTGAAGAGATCAGTCCTCAGCAATTCCAACAACGAGCAGAGGCCCTCTTGCAGAAGCATCGCACCATGGATAGCAGCCTGCTGATGCGGGAAGCGAAGAGCGAAATCATGTTCGGCGACATCGATTTGATTGGCCTGGAGGATTTCCTCACCGCCTGTGTGGCTGGCGATGCTCGCATTGTCCACACCAAGGTCGTCGTCCCTTCCCGTCTTGGCATGTCCTTGTTCATGTCTGCCTTTGAGGATCTCATGTCCATGAAGACGCGTGCCTTCCTTGTCAAGGACATTGACCCGTCGATCCTTCAACGCCTGCTCGGCACGCGTTCGCTCGCAACCGAACTCTCTTCAGAGCAGCTCAGCACCTATTACGCCGACAAGGCACCGGTGCCGACCAACGCCAAGGAATTGTTCCGCTTGATGAGCCACGGCGGAGGTTTAGACCGGGAGTTCAACAACCCGTTGTACAAAGAAAAACTCGCAGAAATCCCACTCGAGACCATCCGGGGTTGGGTTGAGGAGTTGTGTCAGTCTGGGCAAATCACCAAACTTGACGGCACAGGTCAAGACGAATTGGATGGTAAGTGGTTTGCCCCATACATGGCTGAAATTCACGGTACGCTGGGCTGTTTGGCGGTGGCAGGTGGCAAGGAGGTCGAAAACCTGCTTGAACTCCATACGGCCGGGTTGACCTACACCACGGCAACCGCCTTTGACGGTACGAAACCGACGGCGTGGGAAGAGCGCTCCCTTGGTGATCCGCAAGAGGCCTTGCGCGTGAAAATCATCGAGATGTTGGGCTCGGAGGGTCCGAAGACCTCGGACGAGATGGTGGAACGTCTACCATTCCCGCAGACCCTCATCGAACGTGCCCTCCACGAACTTGAGGGACGCAACGTCATTTCGGTCGGGTTCTTCATTCAAACCGATGATGCCGAATACATCCTGAAAATCGACGAACACCGCCTCACGGGTGGCGAAGAGGAGGTCGTTGAGTACCGCTGGGTTCAGAACATGGTGCTCGATAAATCGTTCAAACAATACGATGACGGTTTCACGGCGTTCAATGAACACGTGCTGTTCCAAAAACAGCAAGAACTCCTCTACCGAGTCGACCAATTCGCATTCAACGATTGGACGGATGTTCAACTCGACTCGGATGTCATCATGGGTCGGTTACTTCACAACCGTATCGGCTACACCACAAAACGGAACATTCCGATGTTGCTCGGTTTGAAACCCGAACCCTGGATGGGGCCGATGGAAGAGGAAATTTTGAGCAAAATTCCCCCCGGTGAAAACGTGACACGCCAGGAAATCATGGCCGGCTATCCCAAGGGGGAGGAACACAAGTCCCTTCAGCGCGATCTCAAGAACGCTCTGAGCAACCTCGAGCGGCAAATGCTGGTCGTCAAACAGTTCGAAGAAGTGGCCGGCCGGAGGCGACGTCTTTCCCTGTTTCACCGCGTGCAGGACGTCTATCCAGCCCTTTCGTTCGAGGACGCCCTTGAGGAAGTCGTTCGTCGCATGGGGCCGGTGAAAGCCAGCACCCTCCGCTTCTACGTCTCACGCAGTTTCGAGGAATTGACGGTGGCGCTGATGAACCTCGAACAGCAGGGCCGCATTGCCAAGGTCATGGCCTTGGTCCCTGAGCCTGAGGCGTTCTTCTGTGCACCCGATGAAGTGGACGAGTTGATGCGCCCTCGTAGGGAAGACCGCACGGTTCGTATCCTCACCCAATCCGACCCCTATGTTTCTCGATTCATCTGGGAGGTTCGGAGCGTTCTTGACCGAGGTTGGTACTTGCCCATCTTCAAAGGGGTTGACCCCATTGGAAAGGTGTTGATGTTCAAGGTCAACGATTACCTTGAGATCAAGGATCTTCATGTCCCAACGGCCTACCTCGACGAGTTCTGTGAGGCGTTCAACATCCTCCTCGACAATCACGCCGCTCAACTTGTGGATGTGAGCGTCCTGTCAAATTTCAACAGTGAACCCATTACTTCCCTCGATGATACAACAAGAGCGGCGTTGGAAAGCATTGGATTCAAGGTCACTGGTGAACGGATGATTCGTGGTGCTGTGGTCGACCCACAGCAGAGGGAAATTGCCGAGCGGGCGCTGTTCCACAAGCACCACTTGCACCAGTCCACTCGCCATGAGAACGAAATTTTGGCGCTCAAAGTCGTTGATGAAATCCGAGATGACTTTGCGCTCAGGGGGCGAAGCGAACTCTATCGAGTGGACCTTAAGAGTATGGCGAGTGCCCATCGCCTCCACCAAGGCATCAACTTGCGAGGGCATCAGGTTTGGGCGTCGTACGAACACTTCCAAAACATCCTCGCGATTCGAAATCAACCGGCCGATGAGGAACTCTGGGACATCGTGGAATTCTTCAGCAGCCATTCCGACCCTAATTTGTTCAAAGAACGCCATGCACTTTCGCAATCTGAATTCCGGAAACTCGTGCAACCGTTGATTCGTTCGGGCCACATCGTTCAGGATTTTAGAGGCGGATTCAGAAGCGTGTTTGTCCCTGAGGGCGTGGACCGTGCAGAATTGCGAAAGGAATTCATTCGCAACCTCGTGGAAAAGTTCCCGGTCATCACCCTTCGACAACTAACGCAACTGGCCGGTCCTTCGTTCAAACCTGAGGAGTTGAAGGCCGTGCTCAACAGCTTCGAAGAAGACGAGACCCTCATCAAAGGCTTCCTCATTGAAGACTTCCACCAAGTCTGTTGGGGCCGCAAGGAGTTGCTTCAAGAGGCGAAATCCATTCCAGCCATTCGAGACTTCGTCCTTCCACCATCCGATCCCATTGCACCCTATTTCGCTGACATCATGAAAGAGCGGTTTGGCTTCGGTTCGGCCTATCTCGTGTTCCGAAACGCCGAACCGGTGGCGGCGTTCAAGGCCAACACCCGAAACAAAATCATTGATGTCAAGGATTACGAAGGCTCTGAAAAAGCATGGCGGATCGTCAAAGAATTCGCTTGGGAGCATCAGATGCCCCTGCAAACCGAGCTTCGAATCGGCGGAAAGAAACTTCAGTGATGCGCTGGTCCGTGGAACACTTCTCCGAGGTAGGTACAAACGTTCTCTAGGAATGTCACATCTTCCGCTGAAAAGGCCGCTGGGGTGTCGGAATCCACGTCGAGGACCGCCACGACCGCACCCTTGCTGTCTTTGACCGGAACCACGACCTCGCTGTTGGTGCTTGAACTGCACGCGATGTGCTCAGGTCGCACATGAACATCAGGCACGTCCTGTGTTTCACCGGTTCGTGCAGCGGCGCCACAGATGCCCTTGTCGAATGGGATGTAGAGGCAACCATGCCCGCCTTGGTATGGACCAATTTTCAGCACGCCCGGTTCAGTGGTGCGGTAGAATCCGGTCCAGTGAAAGTGGTCAAACCCGTGGTGGAGTTCGCAGACCACGGTCGCCATGGCGGCCACCCAGTCGGTTTCACCTTCAAGCAACCCTTTGATACGGTCCATGACTTCTGCGTGCATGGTGATTGTGCAGAGAACGGGGGATTTGAAGGGTTGAACATCACCACACAGTATTTTGTTCGCCGCCTCCCACCAATCAGGGAAATCACTTTACCATGTGATTGATATAGAATCCCGCCGTAGTGAGGGACATGAAGAAGGCCTTGTTGTTGGTTGGTTTGTTTCTCATCAGCCTCGCCTCACCGCTGGCGCTCACCGCATCGGCTGACGGTCATGGCGACGATGAGATGGGTATCCTCCACACCGCCGTGAACCCTTCCAACAACAACACTTACCACCTCCTTACGGCCTCATCATGGGAAGACGCCGCCTCCTACGCTCGGTCGCTTGACGGCTTTTTGGTGACGATTGACGATGACTCAGAAAATGCATGGTTGTTCGACACCTTCGCCTCGTGGGACAATCAATCCCGCCATCTGTGGACCGGACTTTCAGACCACGCGGAGGAAGGTCAGTACCGCTGGCATGATGGAACCCCGTTCCTGTACCGTGCTTGGGGTGAGGACCAACCTTCGGAAGGCGGTGATGAAGACTTTGTTCACATCGCCAGCACCAACATGGGAAACATTGACCCAGGCTTGTGGAACGATCTTGAAAACGACCCGCAGTATTTCCCTGTTTACGGCGTGGTTGAACTCGGTCCGGGTGCAGATTATGCCCTGCGCTTTGACGGGCAAAGCGACCATGTCGTGTTTGAACACGACGACGCCTTGGACATGACAGACCAGACCCATCTTGAACTCTCAGCGTGGGTTCACCCGTACAGTGTCGAAGGAAACCAATTCATCATGATGAAAGGTGATTACGGCTGGGGGCTTTACCTCAACGATGGTCATGTCGCCTTCGCATCCGAATACAGCCTGTCTCGCCACCCTTCCTCCAACGGCACGGTGGCCATCGACACCTGGTCGTTCATTCAAGTCCTTGCCGTTGCCGGCGAGGGTTACACCTTCTTCATCAACGGCGAGGAAGCAGGTGTTGTCCTCGATGAAGATGCCTCCCTTCCGCTCGGTGATTTTGGCTCAAACGATTGCTATGAGAACGAACTCGCCTGCGATGAACTCTACATCGCTCGGATGGGCGCAGGTTGTGACTGCAATCATTTCGAGGGTGTCCTTGACAACATGACGGTTCGTTCGGGAATGGACGAGAGCAGCATGGAGACGCGACTCCATCTTGATTTCCCGGAGGGTGAGGGCGGACAAACCGCTGATGCCTCCGGTGAGCGAACGGGCTTCATTGAGGGAGCTGATTGGGTCATGCCTGACGGAAGCATTGTTGCTCAAGCCGTTGAGCTGTTCATCGGTGATGGCTTTGACCTTGAATTTGCAGCGGAGGGCGATACCCTTCTGTTCTTCGTCGAAATTGAGGAGTACACCCGGTCGCTTTACTGGTATTCCTACTCACTCAAATTTGATGACTTCGAAGAGATGACTGAATACACCGTCTACGCTCAATCGAACGAAATTCCTGACGAGTGGAACCACGACACCGAATCCTTCGGCGAGTTCGGATTCCTCTACGAAGCATGGTCGTGGCCCACCGAGGGCGTGATGTGGTTCACGATGGTGCTGCACAGCGATGTTGAGGATCTCTACATCGAATTGGATGCTGACATCGCAGACCCACCCCCTACGCTTGACGATATGACGGAACTCAAGGAGAGCATTCCTGTGACCAATCAGGAAGTTACTTGGGATTCCTTCACCAGCGGGGACTTCAATGCGAATTACTACTACGTGAACGTCACCGAACCGCTGGCTGATTTGCGCATCAAAACCTACAGCGGCCGGGGCAACGTGAACATTGGTATTTCCTACTACAGTCCACCAACGCCCGAGGATTTCTGGTGGGGTGAACCCGGGTTTGAAGAGGACGGCAACGGAGGGAAGGAAACCACTGTGGAGATGGAAGCATGGTCCACCGGCCCTGGTAACGAGGAAGAAGTGCACCTCTTCGATGTCGAGCCAGGCCTCTACTACATTACGGCGTACAGTTTCCGAGAAGCCCGTGGATTCACCATCGTGGCAGATTTCGTTTATCCACCTGAGAACGTGGATCCCGATGACGCCATCACGCTCACACCCGGTGTTGAGTACGGTTTGCTGAGCGGCTACGACGGCCTGAATCAATACTTCAAGGTCGAAGTTCCCCAAGGCACCGAGCGCTTGGTCGTTGACCTCAACGACGGTGCTGGCGAAGCCTCCTTGTTCATGCGACTTGACCAAGCCCCCACCTCCGGAACTTATGACCATCACTCCACAGCCGATGGCGCCAACGACCGCATCGCTTTCAACGACCCTACGCCCGGTTGGTGGTACATCCTTCTCACCTCGGAATCAGCCTTCACAGGTGTGAATATCGTGGCCGAATTTGCAGACCGATACGTCTGGGATTACGATGGGACGCCCATCGAACTCTTCGACGACGAACCCCTTGACGGCATCGCCGTTGGAAAGGGAGGCGACATCAACTTCTATGCTGTTCTTGAGGAGCCTGGCAACATGTTCTGGTTGGAAACATACGGTGGTTCGGGCGACATCATGCTCACCATTGAAGGCATGCAATACGAAATTGAGTTTACCGACGGTGGAGGTCGTCCAGGCACCGGTTTTGGTATTGAAACCGTCCCTCGAGAGGTTGAATTGACGAGTGGGAAAGACGGCACGAACCATCAGGTGAGTTTGGAATTCCCGTTGAACGGTCGCTTCGACATCACCATGACGGGACTTTCCGACGCCGAGGAAATTTCAATCGTCGTGCGCTGGGATGAAAGTGACTTCCCGGTCGACCCCATTGAGCCCATTGAGCCCGTTGACCCGAGTGAGGTTCTGACCTGCCAGGAGCGGGCTGAGGAAGCGTTCAGCGGGGCAGACGTGAACGACGACGGCCTTGTTGATGGTCGAGAATTGGTGCAGGCCGACGTCGAAGAGGATGATGTTTCAGACATTGACCTCAACGACGATGGGATGCTGGAATACCGAGAAGTGCTCCAGGCTTTCTGTACCTGTGATGTTGAATTGAACGATGCCTTTGACGACCTGAGCGGTGGCGGCGATTCGGTCTCTTTCACGCTCTTGGTCAATCATGATTGGGCCAACGACTACGATTTCAAATCCGTGAGCTTGGACAAGGATGATGCCCTCTCCGATGAGGAACTTGACCTGTTGATGGTGCTGTGTGAAACCACGTTTGATGCTTTTGATGGTGATGGCGACGGTGTGCCTGACGAACAGGATGCCTTCCCCGAAGATCCGACCGAAACCAAAGACACGGACGGCGACGGTGTGGGTGACAACTCAGACATTGTGGCCAGCGTCTCAAACGACATCATCTACGCCTCAGCC
>CAXRAL010000044.1:0-4799 GCA_964228815.1 Candidatus Poseidoniaceae archaeon | reverse complement strand
GCAAAGGAAGCAGAAATTTCCCCAAGTGGGTTGTATCGGTATTATCCAACGAAAGAGTCGATCTTGTTTGCGTTATACTGTCAAGATTTGGAAAATTTCAGCCTCAGGATTCGGAAGACTAGCAAAAAAATTGAGACAAAGTTTGAGTTCGCTCAACACTATTGCGAATGTTTGTTTGATGAGCCCAGGTTGTCACTTCTCATGTCCATTCTAGGCTCAACTATTGAGCGTGAAATTCCAGTGGATTTCTTGATTGAATTCAAAGTGAAATCATTTTCATCATATGACGAAATTGCAGACTTTGGACTCCATCATGGTGCAGTTCAAAGCAAACAAGAAGGAATCGAAATGATCTGGGACATCAATTTCTATGTCATGGGATTATACCCCATCGCTCATGGTTCAGAAAATGTAAACGAAGCCATGAAGGATGAACGCTTGGGCCATTATACTCTAAATTTTGAAGAGAAAGTACGCGACTACGTTCGAAGACTCACTCTTTCGGATTGAATCGTTATTCTATCGAATCAAAGGGTCAATGCACGAACCCAATGATTCGTTTCGACCTCAACATAGGGCTTGCAGTGGGCTTTGTCATAGCCTACCGTCTGCTGACTCGTCGAATCAGAGGATGCCTCTGATTCTTTTTAGATTCAGGCTTCAACGATCTCGCCCACGGTGGTTTCAGCACCGATTTGGGCCTTCTGCTCGTTGACTTGGCGAGCGAGGAAGGACACGACGTCGAGGATCTCGATGTCAGCGTAGGCTTCGTCGCCTTCGAACTTCAGGCACTCAAAGTGAGACACACACTTGGGACAGGAGGTCAACATCGTGTCGGCACCGGTGGCACGGACTTCTTCCATGCGGGTAACACGGAGCGAGCGAGCGTTCTCGTTGCACGACATCATGCTGGACACACCGCAGCACATGGCGTCCTCGCCGCTGTGCTCCATCTCCACGATCTCGACGCCCTCAACGGCGTTGATGAGTTCACGAGGCTCGTCGTAGATGCCCATTTGGCGACCGAGTCGGCACGGATCGTGGTAGGTGACCGTCGTGTCGTCGGACTTGAGGTTCATGTCGAAACCTTGCTCAATGAGGAACTCCGTCGTGTGCATGACCTTCACGTCCTCGAGCTCGTAGTCCCGGGCGAAGGTTCGGAAACACTCGGCACAGGAAGACACGAGGGTGTCGATACCGGATTCGTTGATCTTGCGCTGGTTGTACGCTTTCAACTTCTCAAAGACCTCGTCCAAGCCCTGCCACTTTTGGTCGTGGCCACAGCACTTGAGGAAGTCTCGACCCAGGTAGGCAACGTCGCTGCCCATTTCCTCGAAGAGGGTGAACGCAGCCGTCGTGGTGTCGCCGAGGTTCATGGTGCCCTCGTTGACGTGGGAGAAGACCATCTCTTGGTCAAGGTAGTCGACACAGCCGGGGTAGTAGCCGATGTTAGAGGTGATGGGGTAGTCCTCGGTGGCGATGAAGTCTGCATCTGCTGCTTCCTCGGCCTCAGCGTTGAGCACGGCCTGGAGCACGGTGTGGGGGATCTCAGCTTGTGGACCGCCCACGATGAGCGAGCGGCGGATATCCACATAGGAGTCGTAGTTCACAAGTTGCGGGCAAGCGTTCGTACATGCCGTACAGGTCAAACACGAATAGAGCGGTACTCCATCGTCTTCGTTGTTCCACGAGTTGTAGATGATGTTGAGCTTGTCGCCGCCGTTGAACAAGCGGACAGGACAGGCATCGTCGCACAGGTCGCAGCCGTAGCACTTGTTCATCTCAAATTCGTAGCCACGGGCCATGTAGCGAAGCAGGACGAAAACCAGTGCACCAAAGGTGATACAAGGAATGAACATGGCATACGTCAACTTGGCGTCGAGCGACTTGGGGTTCTGGTGGTAGGTGGGGTTCTCGATGTACGAGAAGGCCGAGCCGCCCAGCGCCATCTCCTCAGCGTTGCTCAGATTAACCGTGTGGCCTGCGAGGCCAGCAGGGGCGTTCTCGTCCCAGACCAACAAGGGCTGATAGCTGGCGATGGTGAACGCCGTCTCGGTCGTGATGCTGTCATTGGCCGCCAAGGCGCCGCTGACGACCACGTCGTAGGTGTAGTCGTAGGTACCAACGGCCATCTCAACGGTGGCGCCCTCGCAGTTGGCAAAGGACACAATTTCCTTACCGCTGGCGTCGGTGACCGTTAAGGTCGTGGCGACCATGGTTTGGGTGGAGACATCGTTGATCTTTCGCTCACTGGAACGGAACTCACACGCCAGGTCGGTTGTGATGCCGTCGCTGGTCACCTCTTCAGGGTGGCCTTCAGGGAACAGCGTCGTGTCTTCTGTAATGGTGAAGGTACCGCTGGTGGTGAAGCCTTCGCCACCGTTGAATGTGGTACCACCCGCTGCAGCGTTGATGCCGTTGGCCGGATCTTGATGGCCGTTCGCATCGTTGAAATCCGTGATGATGTAGCGAGCGGGCTGGTAGATGTTCCAACCCAGCCACGCCGTCGTCGGCACCACACCGCTTTCCGACCAACCGCGGTCATCGGTGAATTCGTTCACATCGTGAACGTGGACGTCCGTAGGCTGCGTGCGCATGGCTTCGAGTTCGCCGTAATCCTTGATGGTCAACAGACCCTTGGCGTCCCAGAACCCTTTGTCGTAGGTGTCGAAGGTTGCCACGGTGGCTGCCGAAGAAAGGATGAGGGCACCAACGAGGAGTTGGCGGCTCTTCGCGACGGTGAAGCCCGTGCCCCACGCCTTGATGAGCAAACCACGCCCGATGAAGTAGACACAAATCCACATCAGGACGCCGGTCATGACCCACGGTATCGAGTTGAACACTTCCGCTATCCACGGTTCTCTCGTTCCGCACAACAAATCGCCGTGCGAGTCCAACTTACAGAAATCGGACCGATTTTTCCCGTACAATTCCAAGAAGATGTTGATGGAAAAGACCGAGATGAACCAGATATGCGCCAAATACACGGCACCGGCTGCGGCGAACCACGGGTCTTCCACAGGACGCTTCTCACGGCCACCGAGGAACGGTGGCAGAGCGAGGATACCCACGGGAATGCCGGTCAGGGCAGCGCCCCACCAAGCAGCGTTCCAGGGGAACATGGGTTGGCCGACGATGTCGCCGACGAAACCGGTGGGCACCACGAACTGCGGGAGGTATTCACCCCAGCGGAGGTAACCGTACGAGAACAGCACGTACCAGTCAGGGAACACGAACCCGGCTTGGGCGTAGGGGTCGGCTGCACCGTGAAGGGGCGGTGGGATCAGCCAGGCGTAGAACAGCAGAATCGAGAGCATTGAGGCGAAGATGATGCTGTCACGCAGCACTTCGTGGGGCCAGAATCCGTGGCCCGTACGCGTTCGCTTTCGCTTCTCCTCTGCTTTCTGCAGGTTTTCTTTTTCCTCCATGTACATGGAGGCGACTCTTCCAAAGTTGTCAATCAGTCCCATATTTTTCCCTCCGTATCAATGCGGCTCCGCAATTCCTTGTACCCAAACGATGAACAAATGGATGATGATGAGGGTGGTCACGATCACGGGCAAGATGAAAACGTGAATGAAGTACATTCGAGTGACCGTCAGCGGCGTCAATTCCGAACCAGAAAACAGGAGGGTGGCGATGTACTTGCCCACCAGCGGGCTGGAGTTGGCCAAGTTGATACCGATGATGGCAGCACCGTAGGCAAGACTGTCCCACGGCAAGAGGTACCCGGAGTATCCAAACACGATGGTGAGGGCCATCAGTGCCACACCGATGAGCCAGTTGAGTTCGCGCGGGTTACGGTAGGCACCGGTAAAGTAAACGCGACACATATGAAGGAACACGCTGGCGACCATGAAGTGCGTTGTCCAGTGGTGAACGGCTCGAAGGATGTAGCCGAACGGAAGCTGGGTCATGATGTACTGCATGCTGGCATAAGCCGGGGAGGGGTCACCTTCACCACCGGGCACGTAGTAGATACCCAGCACGGTTCCCGTGATGACGAGGATGATGAACGACAGGAAGGAGATACCTCCCAAACAGTAGAGAGGGTACCAGTACCAAATGATGCGCAACTTGTACTTCTCGGCGTGCGTCAGCGGCATTTGGCGGTGCATGTTGTAGTACGCACCCTTTGACATGTTCCAGTAGTCCTGTAGCCGAAACCGGGTATCGAGCCAGGAAAACACCCAGAGGAACGAGCGTTCAGCGACGCCCATTTTCCCGGTGGATTCCACGGCCCGAAGAATATCCCGGCGGGGCATCTCCTCGTTTTCTTTACGCAGCGTGAACGCCACGATAAGAACGAGGAACGCGATGAAGAACCACAAAATCCAGAACATTGTCGTCATGTCTTCACCTCAATCACAGTACGTGTACCAGTCCACATAATCGGTGATGCCTTCAATGACATCGCCGTTGAGTTGGATAGGGATCAGCGGCAAGCCCACAGGCGCAGGTCCACCGGCTCGGCGGATGCCGACGTAGTTGAACGTGGCTCCGTTGGAACGGTTACGGTTGGTGTTCATCTCAAGCGCCGTAGGGTCAAAGCGAGAGGAATGGCAAATGCAGAACATCTTGGTACCACCGTCGTCACCACCGCCGGGCGTCCACGAATCCTCAGTAAAGGAGTTCGACACCAGTTGCCATCCCGGGATGCAACACAGGTGGGTGCATCGACCAAAGACCATCACGAGGTCGTCAGAAGGCATCAAGCGTGGGTCAGCCTCAGCCAGGTCTTCGAAATGACCAACGTACTTGCCGGTCTCGTCGTAGCCTTCCATGAATTGGAAGCGGGC
>CAXRAL010000043.1:0-2140 GCA_964228815.1 Candidatus Poseidoniaceae archaeon | reverse complement strand
GCCGACCAGATTGGAACGGTGGATGCGCTCAAACGACGTGGCGATGACCGCCTTGACACCGAGGAGGTACGTGCCTTTTGCCGCCCAGTCCCGAGAGGAGCCCGTCCCGTATTGGCCGCCTGCCAACACGACTTTTGGAGCAGCGATTTGGGCAGCATCGTAGACCGACATGACCTCGCCCGTTTCATGGTTCAGAGCATATCCACCCTCCGTACCCGGGGCCATTTGATTGCGGATGCGAACGTTGGCGAACGTACCACGCATCATGATCTCGTGGTTGCCACGACGGCTACCAAAGGAATTGAAATCACCCTTCTCCACGTTTCGCTCCACCAACCACTGGCCCGCAGGGCCACCGGCTGGGAAGGAGCCTGCCGGGGAAATGTGGTCGGTGGTAATCGAATCGCCCAATTTGAGCAGCACCTTTGCACCCTCGATGGACGTGATGGGTTCGGGGGTCGTCGAAAGACCCGAAAAGACGGTCGGCACGCGAATGTAGGTCGACGCATCTGCCCATGGATAAAGCGGCGATGGTTCGGCTGGAATGTTGTTCCATCGTGGCTCATTCATGGCGTCGGCGTAGCGCTGGCGGAACATGTCGGGCGTGATCACCTTCATGGCTTCATCGACATCGGCCTCGGATGGCCAAATCTCATCGAGCATGACGGCCCTTCCTTCCTGGTCGTAGCCGATGGGTTCCGAGGTCAAGTCAATGTCCAAGTTACCTGCGATGGCATAGGCCACGACCAGCGGAGGGCTGGCCAAGTAGGAGGCCTTGACCTTCCCGTGAACACGGCCCTCGAAATTGCGGTTACCCGAAAGCACCGAGCCGACGATGAGGCCTGCCTCGTCAATGGCGGCTTCAATGGGCTCGGGCAGTGGACCGGAGTTGCCAATGCACGTCGTGCAGCCGTAGCCGACGGTGTGGAAGCCCATGGCGTTGAGGTCGTCCTGCAGGCCGGTGGCTTCGTAGTATTCCGTGACGACCCGACTGCCCGGGGCGAGGGACGTTTTCACCCACGGCTTGACCGATAGGCCACGCTGCCGTGCGTTTCGCGCCAATAGCCCAGCCGCCATCATGACGCCTGGGTTGGAGGTGTTGGTGCACGACGTGATGGCAGCAATGACCACATCACCGTGGTTCAAATCAAACATTTCACCGTTCATCTCAACGATGGCGCCGTTTGACAGGTCTTCGGCCGCCAGACCGTGTCCGTGGTGGCCCACCTCATGCGTGAGGCTTTCCACGAAGTGGGATTTCATGTCGTTGAGGTCCACGCGATCTTGTGGGCGCTTGGGGCCGGCCAGGGCGGGCACGACGTCGTCGAGGTTGAGCTCGAGCACGGTGGTGTAGGATTTCTCCGCAGCGTCCTCGCCGCACCAAAGACCCTGTGCCTTGGCGTAGGCCTCAACACCGGCAACAGCAGCGTCCTCGCGCCCCGTCAAGCGAAGGTAATCAAGGGTGCGCTCGTCCACCGGGAAGAACCCGCAGGTGGCGCCGTATTCCGGCGCCATGTTGGCGATGGTGGCCCGGTCGGCCAGCGAAAGCGCCTTCATGCCAACACCAAAGAATTCGACAAACTTCCCGACCACGCCGTGTTCACGCAGCATCTCAACGATGCGTAGCGTCATGTCGGTGGCAGTGACGCCGGGTTGAAGACTGCCCGTCAATCGAACACCGACGACATCGGGGGCGAGCATGTAGATGGGTTGACCGAGCATGACGGCTTCGGCTTCAATGCCACCAACGCCCCAGCCGAGCACGCCCAAACCGTTGACCATCGTGGTGTGCGAGTCCGTTCCCACCAACGTGTCGGCCAGCCAGACGCCTTCTTCTTGGCGTGCGACGCTGGCGAGGAATTCGAGGTTGACTTGGTGAACAATACCGCGGGAGGGTGGCACAGCTTGGAAGTTAGCCAGGGATTGCTGACCCCACTTGAGGAAGGTGTAGCGTTCCATGTTTCGATGATACTCGATGTCGAGGTTCATGTCAAGGGCATCGCTGCTGGCACCCGAAACATCGACTTGCACCGAGTGGTCAATCACCAAATCCACGGGCACTTGAGGGTTGACCTTCTCGGGGTCCCCACCCATTTCCACCATGGCGTCGCGCAACGCAGCCAAATCCACCACGGCGGGA
>CAXRAL010000042.1:0-8156 GCA_964228815.1 Candidatus Poseidoniaceae archaeon | reverse complement strand
GGACCGGGGGGGCCACTGCGGGAAGGAGTTGAGACTTCTTCCTCCTCTTCCTCCTCTTCATCCTCAAACACAGCACCGCAATGCGGGCACTCTGGATCACTTTCCTTCACGAGGCCGTCGCAGATCTCACAGGCGAACATGTCCTCGTCGTCATCCCCACCGCCGAGTTTTTCAGTGGCGCCGTCCTTGGAACGGAACATGGTGATGGCACATGACAGGTCGTACCCCTTCAGAGCGAGTTCGGTCTGAATGGCTTGTTCAAACGCTTGCGTCAAATCCTCTGGCGAGTCCAGCACACGGCCGTCGTCGATGTACGTGATGTTGACCATGAACTGGTCATCCTCAAGTTTGGTCTGCGGAGCCTCGACCGCGACGCCTCGCTTTCGTGCGACGCGACGCACAGCAACTTCAGAAATGCGTCGGAGGAGCGCATCGTTGGGTGCGTCTTTCGCTGCAGGATTCAGTGCACCTGCCATGATTTCTGCAGCGGCGTTGCCTCCTTCAGCACCGCTTCGCAGATGGGCTGGAAGTTCACCACCGCCAAGGTTGGCCAACACCGAGGAGGCGGGTGATTGGTTCATCGAAAGCCATTGACTTCGGCGTTCGTCTTTGACGGCACGTTCAGCCTCTGCAAGCCGATTCACCATGGCGTCGGTGGGTGAATTGGCCGGATTGTGGGCAATTTTGGTACCGCCTGCAGCCAACGGCGAGACATTGCCGGTGTTCGGCAGGGCACCGCTGGCAATGGACGGGCCACGTTGCAGGTTCGGCATGTCGTTTCGGGGGGCTTGGGCCCCGCCAGGGACCGCATTACCTTGCTGTGGAGGGAATTGATTGGGCGGGAATTGGTTAGGAGGGAACTGGTTGAGCGGCATGCCTCCCTGAACGGGTTGTTGAGGGTAGGTGCCGGGAGGGAGGTTCTGTTGCTGATGCAGTCCTTGAGCCATGCCCTGAAGCATGTCGGGTTGAACTTGGCCCATGTTCTGCATGTTGTTCTCTTGTTGCATGCGCTGAGCTTGACCCGAAACGGGGTCAAAGGTGCGCTGCTGTTGAGGGAATGGAGGGATGTTTTGGCCAGGCGGCATCCCTTGGTTGGGTTGCATGGGTTGGGTGGGCGGGGGTGCAAACCCGCTGGAAGCCGAGACATCTTGGCGAGCACCGCATTCCGTACAGAACATGCTGTCGGCTGGAATTTGAGCGCCGCAGGAATTGCAGTTCATGATGCTCCCCTTCAAAAGTCTGCTTAAGCCACCCTTCCTAAAGGGTTGCGACGAGTTGCCCACCCATCATCACCACCTGCGACCCTTTTTCACAGCCGACAGCAACCAGCCATCCATATCTTCATGGCGAGGTGAACCATGGACACAACGGAGAGAGAGCGCATGCCAGTGTTGGTCAACGAAAAAATCGACAAGTTGCTCGAAACCACCTCAAGGTCGTTTTACCCGACGCTCAAGTACCTCCCGAAGAAAACCCGAGGACAAATCGGCCTTCTCTACCTGCTCGCAAGGGTTGCCGACACGATTGCAGACTCAAAAACGGGCGACACCGAGATGCTTCTGCAGCACATCAAGCAGTACAACGATGTCGTTCAGGGAAAGGCCACCACCCTTCCTGATTTTTCTGCACTCGCCTCTTTGCAGACCAACGAACACGAAGCTGAATTGCTGCGAAATGTGCCTCTGG
This sequence comes from Candidatus Poseidoniaceae archaeon, assembly GCA_964228815.1. Taxonomy (GTDB): domain Archaea; phylum Thermoplasmatota; class Poseidoniia; order Poseidoniales; family Poseidoniaceae; genus Poseidonia. Next base: position 6,470 of record CAXRAL010000042.1, on the reverse strand, counting down.
TGGTCGAAGGCCTCGACACCTACAGCAAGGACGATCAGGCCCGTATGCTTGAGTGCCTCGACATCATCGTCGGCGGTCAAATTCTGGACTTGGAGCGCTTTGGTCCTGCCAACGAGGGCGGCACCATCTCTGCCCTCCCAAATGACACCGAACTGGACGACTACACCTTCCGAGTGGCGGGCTGCGTTGGTGTGTTTTGGACCAAAATGTCACTTGCTCATCTGATGACCCTCTCCCCCGAGGACGAGGTCGTGTTCATGGAAAACGGGATTCGCTTCGGCAAAGCGTTGCAGATGATCAACATCCTGCGCGACATCCCTGAAGACCTTCGGTTTGGACGATGCTACATCCCTGAGGATGCCTTGGCAACCATCGGTTTGACACCCAGCGATCTGTTGGACGAGAGCAACCTCGCCACGTTTCGGCCCTTGTACGACCGCTATCTCGACCTCACCAATGAACACCTTGAAGCGGCCACCGCCTACATCCGAATGATTCCCGAAACCCAATTCCGACTGAAGGCCTCGTGCATGCTCCCCGTGTTGGTCGGGCAACGTACGGTCACCCTGCTCAGGGAAGGCAACATTCTCAATTCCGACGAGCGAATCAAAGTGACCCGGGACGAGATGAAAACCTACGCTCGCAAATTGTTGCGTGCGTTGCTCATTCCTGGCGGCGTCAAGAGATTGCTCGAAAAGAACAAGGACAGGTCCTAATTTCTATAGAATCATAAGCCATAAGTCGTCAAATGCTTACTTTATTTCGGATTCCACATTTTGTGCGCACCCCCAAGGCGAGGGCTCATAAACAAAGGATGCAAGGGCTGACCGGTTAGGATGCTGGAACGCCGCAAACCGCTCGATTTGCTCTTTCCCCTCAAGGGGAACGCTGCGAGCCGGACTGGCGACAACGATGTGCGCCCCCCGACCACCCTTGACCGGCTCCGTGCAGGTGTTACCCTTGCCCGGGACGCCGTGAAAGCCGTGAGCGTAACCGCCATGGAAGCCCTTCGTGAGGGTGCATCGTTCATTGGCATCGTCGGCGAGACGGACGAACTTGTTGACCCGTTCTCCCATCTCGACGCCCCGATTTGGTCGGAGAAGCCGCCGGCTGAGCTCCACAAACTCGCCTACCGCTACTGCGAAGAATTGACCATGCGGGAGGCCGGCAATTTCTATCACTCGTTCAAGTACCTCCCCGAGGAACAGCGCTTAGCCATGTGCGCCATCTACGCCTTCTGTCGACGAGCGGACGACATTGCCGACGGCGACTGGTCGGACCGCTTCCCTGGAAGCAGAGGTGAACTCGACCCCGAAGCAACGGCCTACAGAAACCAACTTGAATCCCTTCAGGACCGAGGCACCATCCTCGACGAGGAAGCCTACCTCAACAAAATCACCCAACTGTTTTTCTTCCGCAAGAAACTCTCCACCTGCTACGGCGACGTGCACTCGACCGACCCCGTGTTCCTGGCCCTCAAGGACACGGTCCAGCGCTACAACATTCCACGAGACGTGTTTGACGACCTGATCTCCGGAATGGAAGACGACCTCTACAACAATCGATACCGCTCGTTCGACGAACTCTACGTCTACTGCTACCGTGTTGCTTCCGTCGTCGGCCTGATGTGCATTGAAGTCTACGGCTACGACAACCCCATGGCCAGAAAATATGCTGAATCGTGGGGCATCTTCATGCAGCTCACGAATGTGCTACGGGACGTTGGCGAAGACATCCAGCGCGACCGTGTTTACCTCCCGCTGGATGAACTCGAGCGCAACGGCATGACCGAAGAAGAACTCGGCGGCACCATCGTCCTCAACAAGCACTGGGAGCCTTACTGCCGACACTACGCTGCTCGAGCACGAACTTACCTCGAGGAAGCACGTGCACTGCTCCCCCTCCTGCCTCGCCGAACCCGCTATTCACCAGCGGCCATGATCGCCTTCTACGACAAGATTCTCCGTCAAATTGAGAAGCAACAGGGCGACGTGTTCACCGCCCGGGTGAAACTCAACAAATTCCAGAAGATTTCGCTGGCCGCTGCCGTTTACCTGCGTCATCGTTTCCTTCCGGCCTTCCTCGACCCCGTGTGGGGCGGTTTGGCCCGTGTCGGCTTGTTGCCCAGCGTTTGAGTCTCAGGCCGGCCATGGCCGGTCATCATCCCACGTGTTCCATTCAGCCACCCATGAATGCATGAACGGCTCGATGCTCAGCCCCATGCCCTCCATCACTTCCCGAGGAGGAATGGCCCCCTTTCTTCGCACACCGGTTCGAAGCAGTGCCACCGAGCAGGTTCGTCCTGACTGCACCGTTCGTTGCTGGAAGTAGAAAAAGCGGTCATCCATGCCAACCAGATCGGTGATGATCTGCGTGCGCCTCCACGGCCGCAGGCGGTGTCGGTAGCGGATGGTCGACCCGGCCACCACGAAGGCGGAGCGAGTCTTTCGCACCCATCGGAACAAACCTGTTCGCATGGCCAAGTCGTACCTGGCGAGGTCAAAGAGGACGAAGTGGCGGCCGTTATTGACCTCTGGATAGACATCAAGGTCGGCCAAACCTGGACGAAAAGTCCAGACGTAGGACGTGGTTTGGTCGAACGCCTCAGGCTTTCGGAACGTGTTCTTAAGGACCATCAAGGCCAACCGTAAGTAGGCGTACATCGTGCATCATGCTTGACGCGTAAAGGCTTGGATGCCAGTGATGTAACGACCGAGAATGAGGTTGTGGATGTCGTGGGTGCCCTCGTAAGTTTTCACTGACTCGAGGTTGGCCATGTGGCGCATGACGGGGTATTCGTCGAGGATGCCGTTGGCACCGTGGATGTCTCGAGAAACTCTGGCAATCTCGAGCGCGATGTCCACGTTGTTCATCTTGGCGAGGGAAATTTGCTCTGGGAACCACGAACCGTCGTCCTTTTTCTTGCCAAGGTGGTAAGCCAGCAGCTGTCCTTTGGTGATCTCACGTAGCATCCACGCCAACTTGTTCTGAACGAGTTGATAGGAGGCGATGGGGTGGTCGAATTGGATCCGGGACATGGCGTAGGTTTTGGCGCTGTGGAAGCAAGCCATGGCCGAGCCCAAAGCACCCCACGAAATACCGTAGCGTGCATTGTTCAAGCAGGAGAACGGACCACGCAGACCTTTGACACCTGGGAGCATGCGGTCCTTTGGAATCTTGCAGTCTTGGAAGACCAGTTCGCTGGTGACGCTGGCTTTGAGCGAATGCTTGCCCTTCATCTCAGGAGCACTGAACCCTTCATCGCCCTTTTCGACGATGAACCCTCGAATCACACCGTCGAGTTTGGCCCAGACCACCGCAACGTCAGCGATGGTGCCGTTGGTGATCCACATCTTCGCGCCGTTGAGGAGGTAGTGGTCGCCCTTGTCCTCGGCCTTGGTGACCATGTCGCCAGGGTTTGAACCGTAGTCAGGCTCGGTCAGGCCGAAACAGCCGACCCATTCACCCGATGCCATCTTCGGGAGGTACTTCTCCTTCTGCTCCTCGGTTCCAAAGTCCCAGATGGGGTACATGGCCAGGGAGCCCTGAACGGAGGCAAAGGAACGCAGGCCACTGTCGCCTCGCTCCAGTTCTTGGCAGATGAGCCCGTAGGCGACGTAGGAGAGTCCAGGGCAGCCATAGCCCTTGAGCGGCGCACCCAACACGCCCATTTCTCCGAGGGCAACTCGCCATTCATCCAGGAAGATACCTTCTTCACAGGCCTGCTCGATCTTGGGAATGACGGCTTCGTCCACCCACTCGCGAACCATGTCGCGAACCATGATTTCTTCCTCGGTCAGGAGGCTTTCAATGTTGTAAAAGTCGAGTCCTTCAAACGGCTCCATGAACTACCCTCAAACCAGTGGCCACGCGGGTGCTTCATCAACATGTCCCCTCGGTTGATAGAAAGCAGTGGTTCATTTCTTCCCGAAACGCCATTCTCGGTACTTTCTCTGCATCCACGGGCTGTTCATGTAAATCAGTCCAATGATCACACCTGGAACAGACACCGCCACGGCACCGAGCACCAGCACGTCCATGATGCTGGTCTCCACTTCTTCAACGGCGGGTGAAAATTCGATGATGTTTCCGAAATCAGTGATGATGAATCCATGGTGCCGGGTGGTTTCCCACACCACGGCCAGACCCCGGCCAGCCACCACGGCGTCCCATGCAGCTGCGTCCTCAGGAACCAAGACGGAAAAGGCCTCACCGGTCATGGGCGTGTGCCGAACCAGTCCGAGAGGAGCCAAATGCACGAGCGTGGTGCTGTCGTCGCCGGGTGAATCACCAACAAATTCACCGCTGGGCAAGTCCCAAGGAACGCCCTGTTCGACCGTGGAAGACCGAGCATCGAGGGTGTTGATTCGAACCACCTTGCTCATCAAGCCGCTGGCGAAGCCCACGCATTCGTTGAGGATGGCGCTTGAACATTCGACACCCACCCAGGTCTGTGCAGCGGTTTGAGGGAGCCATGCGATGGCATGCGCTTCATCGATGACCGCCATGCCTTCCTCCAGCGAAGAGAGGATGCAGACGTTGTAGTTTGGATGGCAATCGATGTCGGTAACCGAGCTGTCACCATGGTTTTCGAGTTGTTCAAAGCCCGTGTGCTCTGCGAACTTCCAAACCTCGCCCGTCGACGAAGCCACGTAGGCGAAGTCCCCTGCTGGCCGCCACTTGACAGCGGTCAAGTCAAACCCGAGCACGCTGAACGTGCCGTTGACGTAGGTGATGCTGTGGTCGTAGGTGTCGTAACGCATGGCCATGCCATCGTCGCCCACCAGAAGGGCCGTGTTTCCACGGGGATGCCAAGCGATGTCGTGTACCGTGGAAGTGCGTCCGGTTACGAGCTCGACGTCGAGGGCTCTGTTGCCCGCATCGTCTGCGGAGAGAAGACGAGCGTAGCCGTTCATGCCGCCTATGAGCACGTCCATGCCATCGGGCGAAACTTCTCCCGTCGTGATGCCGAGGTCGCTCTCTCCAAGGGCGCCGGCATCGCTCAGTTCAATGCGGCTGACCATTTCAGCCAAAGCCGAGGGCCCCATCATCAGCAAAACGAGGCCAATCGCGAACCATGCTGCACGGCGCATGGCAAACCGAGCCGACCCCGCATCAAAACATCTCCCATGGCACGGCCCGAAACAAATTTCTGAGACGGTGGCCTTATGAGACGCTGGCCTTTGCCTACGCCATGGAGCGATTTGCAGTCAAGCGTGGCCTCATAAAATCCATGGGCGGGAACGCCGGCCTGGCAAAATTGGCCACGAATTATTTTGAGAGCATCAACGTGGACGCTGATGGCGTGTTCACCGGCTCGTATGGCTTGCTCGTCAGCGTCCAAGGTTCCTACGATGACAGCGGAAAATTGGCCGTCGACGTGGTGCAACTCAAAGGCGCTGACCTCGCTGAATTCCTTGACGGCGAAGCGGGCCCTGAACAGGCCATGGAATCCCGAAAGCGATGGTCAGGATTCCTCGATGAGGCCACGGGCTACAGCGCCAAACAACGCGGCGACAAAGCCAAGGAGGAAGCCAAGAAATTCTCGAAGGCCAAATCCGCCATCAAGATGGCTCACAAATCCATGAAGCTCATGAAAAACCTCGACCAGGCCACCATCGACACCGCTCACCAACTGATCGCTGACCTTGAAGCCATGATTGAAGCCGGCACACCACCTTCCGAGACCCAGGTCAAAAAACTGGACAAGTTGTTCTGAGGCGGTTGCATGGCCTCCCCGCAAGACATCCCCGCCTTGCTGGCTTCCAAAGACGGTTATGCTGACCTCAACGAAGATGCCAAACACCGCCTCCACACCATGGTTGGCGATGTGGAAGAAGTCGTCGGCGTTGAACATCTCATCGATGCCCTTCACCATGGCACCTCTCACGGCGGCGACGGCGTCTTGCGCTGCTATGTTGGCTTTGAACCAAGTGGAAAAGCACACATCGGCTGGAAAGTTCTCGCGCTTCAGTTGCGACGGATGCTCGATGCCAACGCCAACGTGATGGTGTTCCTCGCCGACTGGCACGCTTGGGTCAACGACACATTCAACGGCGACATGGACGCGATTCAAACGACCGCTGTGTACATGCAGGAGACCTTTCGCGCCCTCCTCGACCATCCTCCGGAGGGCGAAGGGCCCGGTGAATTGCAATTCAAGTGGGCCTCAGAATTGATGGAATCAAGCGACTACTGGGCTCGTGTCCTCCGGTGCTCCAAAGGGGCCACCTTGGCCATGGTTCGCAAAACCTTCACAATCATGGGACGCGACGAGGCTTCCTCCGACCACGACCTCTCCAAATTCTACTATCCGGCCATGCAGGCAGCGGACATCTTCGAGATGGACATCGACATCGCCATCGGCGGCATGGACCAGCGCAAGGCGCACATGTTCATGCGAGATGTCGCTTCAAAATACGGCTGGGCCAAGGCGACCTGCCTCCACACCCCCATCGTTTCCTCGCTCA
>CAXRAL010000041.1:0-8126 GCA_964228815.1 Candidatus Poseidoniaceae archaeon | reverse complement strand
TGACCTTGGCCCTGACCTTGGCCCTGACCTTCGCCTTGACCGCCAGCATCGGATTCGCCGCCGCCTTCGGTGCCGCCGTTACCTGCGCCTGCTCCGGACTCCTGGAAGTCAGGATCGTAAGCGTCAGGAATACCGTCACCGTCAGAGTCGGAGTACTCACCGTCGTTGGGGTCGTTGGGGAACTGGTCGGTTGCGTCGGACTTGCCGTCACCGTCGGTGTCGGCGTTGTTCGGGTTGGTACCCTTGGCATACTCTTGGGAGTTGGTCAAGCCGTCTCCGTCAGGGTCTGCGTTTCCATCGCCACCGTTGGTGGGGTTCAGTCCGTTCGAAACCTCCCATCCGTCTGGGAGACCATCGCCATCGCTGTCTGCATTGTTCATGTTGGTGCCTTGGGATTGCTCCTCAGCGTTGGTCAAACCATCGCCGTCCCAGTCGGCGCCGCCGTCTGAGGGGTCGAGGGGGTCGGATCCATCACCCGAGGCTGCCGAGACAGCGGAAAGGGCGAGGAACAAAGCCAATAGCACGCTCATCATTTTCGTCTTCATGTTTTTTCACTTCCTTTTGTTTTGGTTGTTTTACATAGAGAACCCGCTGTTCTCTCTTTCCAAGGTTGCCTCTGAACTGGTCAGAACACAGACGTTGGGATTTCGATGCAGCTTGCGCTGATTTGAATCAACAAGGGGGGTCAAGCAAACCATCTGAGCGGGCGTCTCGTTTCTTTCGCGGGGCATGTGGGCTGCGAAAAGGCCGTTCAGTGCTTTGCTTTCGTTGTTGACGTTATCCTCCGTTTGCATCGTTTTTCACGGGTCGTTCATAGGGAACCCAGCGTTCCCTCTGCCCTACTCAATGGCCCTACCCTATATGAAGACCGCGATGCAGTGCGTCTTTTCGAACAACGCCATCACATGCTGGGCATGTCCGTTGCTGGGAGAAGCACGGAAGCCTCGTGATTGAACACGTACCGGGCGATGATCGACGCCAATTCTTCGTCGTTAAACATGTGGATGCGTTCTGGCCCGTTGCCGACCGCCGGAGCAAACAGCTGCAGCCCGAAGGGTTTGGCCAAGCGTGACAGGGCAATCTTTGCTGCTCGCACCGTGTTGGCGCCGCGCACACCGCTTTCAGCCAAGCCCATCCCTAAGCTGTGGATGAGTTTGCCCTGGCGAACGCCGTATCCGCCCGCCGTGGCCATCATGCCGAGAATGACAAATTGATCGCGCCTGGAAGCATCCCAGCGATGCGGATCGCCTCGGAAGCGGTCTTGCAGCGCTTCAATGAGGGAATGGTGGGCTTCATCGAGTTGAGCGGGGTTAAGCGGTGGAACTTCCACGGGCCTGAACGTGCTGCTTTCCTTTGGAAGAATGTCGTCAAACGGTGTCCACTGATAGTCAGCCATCAACCAGTTGTTGAATTTCTTCGAGAGAAGCGGATCGGCGCCCCTCCAGGACCAAATGCTTCGCTGTAGCATTTCGGGTGCGATGGAATCAAACACCTCTGGAGCTTCTTCTGAAAGGGTCCGAAAAGCCTCGAGGAGTTTTTGAAAATACAATTCCCGTTCTTTATCGGATTTTGAATTGTATTTTTTTGCTACGTAATAATCAAAATCAGGTTCTGATTTTGCATAGCCTCTCTCGGAACGAGAGTTGTTCATGTTGTTATCGTGGTCCGTCGTACTTTTATGTTCTTTTGTTTTGATGTGTTGTGCTGATCTCATCTTTACTCCCTCTTTCGGGCGCAAATCCATCTTTTTGTTCCGTCTTTTGTGTTTATTTTTACAATCAAGGGGCGTTCATGGAAACTGCCGTTGTGAAAAAGAACGAGTGAGTGAATATATACTCTGCACGCTCAATAATTCTTCATCATGGACCTGTGAGGGCCGATCACACCGATGGCATAGGGCTCATCAATGAGCGTCCAGCCTTGGGCCTCATAGAACGGAATGGCGTGCTCACGGGCTTGCAGCAGGCCGGTGTTGCATCCATGTTCCGTGGTCATGATTCGCTCCAGTTCGCCCAACACAGCGGCAGCGTGGCCCTGGCGTTGATGGGTTGGCAGCGTTCCCATCTGTCGAATTTGAAACACGGGTCGCCTCGCAGAACCGTTGGCCAGCGGCCCAAACGGAGGAATCCGTGCTGCGCCCGGCCCCTTGTGGTCGGCGCCCGAGCCATCGGTACCCTCCGGAATGATATGTGCTCGACCAACGGCAACGACGGTGTCTTCCCCCTCGACCCAAGCATGGACGGCTTGGTCGTCGTCGCCCAGGCGTTCACTGCCGGGAGGCATACCGAGCGGCTCACGTAAGACCGCATACCGTGTGTGGAAATACCGTTCATCGGGGAGACCAGAACAAGAATGCAACATCCCTCGCCCTCCACGATCAGATGCCACTAAAGGCCAAGATGAGCAGGAACACGAGGAGGAAAGGAAGGATGACCATCAAGCTCAGCGAGGTGAGCATACCAAAGCCAAAGGCTCGATTTCCACGGACAAAGGCGACAATGGTTCCGACGACAAAGGCGAGCGGAAGGAAGCAAAACACACCATCGGAAAGCCCCATGGTATCGTTGTAGATGTCCTCGTCCACGTACTCGATTTCAACGGTCAACGAATCAACCGAGATGTTCGAAAGCGAAAACCAAAGAGTTTGATTTGAGGAATAATATGACCCAATCTCGACCTCATTGTAAGTTTCTTGAGACATTTGGTGCACTGGGATTTCACCGCCAGAGTTTCCGTCATTGTAGTAATAGTCAACGTAGCATGAAATTCTGTACCACTCACCATCGTGCTCAAATTCCGTCCACATTGATTCGAAAAATTCGTCCGAAGTTGGCGTTAATTGGTATTGAAATTTCGTCCCGTCTTGTCCTTCGAGTTCAACGGTTTCGTACCGCCAAGGGTCTTGGTAGTCCGGTTCGAGTGCGGCGGCCCCAACACCAAACACGACGAGAACGAAGAACGGGAGGAACAACCCAGCAAAGAATTGACTCCAGCGAAATCGCTCCGGCTGCTGAGGGTCGGCGGTTGGCATAACGAACATCCCTTGCCCGTTCATGGCGTTGATGTCGCCGGTCAACTGGGGCGTCGGTGCCCCCCAAGGATTGGCTTTCATCTCGCCCTCTGCGGCGGGCATTTGGGATGAGGCGTCAGAAATGGGTGCAGGGGTGGTGGCTGGGTTGCTCAGCGTCCCGAGCATCATGGGTTGCGGTGGCTGAGGTGTCGTGGATGATGAAGCAGTGACGGTGGCCGTTGCAGTGGCTGCCGCCGTGGCCTCGGCAACATCCTCGGCATCGATGGCAAAAAACGGCTTATCCTCGTCTGAGGAGGAGGAGGTGTCCGCTTCTTCTGCCATGGTTGACGCTTGGTCTGAATTCGTTTAAACCATCCTCCAACGTTGCCGCTGAAGCCAAAGGCGCGTTGAAATAGGTCATGCCGCTGGGCGTGGATACAGCACGGATGTCAGAGTGGCTATGAGCGGGACTGCAGATCCTGAGACCGGAGTTCGAATCTCCGTCCGTGCTCCAAAACCCTTCTCGCAGGCATACAGACCATACGAGCCTTCAAAGGGAAAACAGGGCAGCAGGCCTCAGAAAGGAGTCGAACACCATGCCTGAAATCAACCCCGTTCTGAGTCAGGTTGGTATCGGCTTCGCTGCCTTTCTTGCACCGCCTGGGCCGGAAGTAATCCGGTTCACCGTTGGACAGCCCGATTTCGGCACTCCTCAGCCTGTTGTGGATGAGGCAAAGGCTGCGCTTGACCGAGGTGAGACCGCCTACACGCGACCGCAAGGAACCGTGGCCTTATGCGAAGCTGTTCAACAGCATTTGTCCCAGTTTGACATCAATGTGGATGCCAACGATGTCCTAATAACCCCCGGTTGCAAACAAGCGCTGTTTTACGGCATGATGGCGGTGCTTGCACCCGGTGATGAAGTGCTCCTCCTCTCCCCTGCTTGGCCTTCTTACGACGGCATGGTCCGCCTCACAGGAGCGCTTCCCGTCCACGTTCCGGTTCGACGGGAAAACTACCACCCAGATTTCGACGAGCTCGAAGCGCACGTCAATGAGAACACCAAAGCCATCATCCTGAATACGCCCAACAACCCAACCGGCGCCGTCTACACACCTGAAGAGACGGAACGGCTGGTTGATTTTGCCGTGAAACATGACTTGTGGATCCTTGACGACATGATCTATTCGACATTGGTTTGGACCGACGTAGGATATACATCACCATGCGCCTTCGAAGGCGGAAGTGAACGAACCATCACCATCGGCGGTTGGTCCAAAGGCTGGGCCATGACCGGATGGCGACTCGGTTGGATCACGGGCCCAACCAACGTCATGGACGGCGTCAAAGTGGTTAACGTCAGCTCGGCGACGCACGTCCCGACCTTCCTGATGCCCGCCGCTGCCAAAGCGCTCTCCCTGGAAGAAGAGGTCCAAGAAATGAAAGACGCTTTCGCCGAACGAAGGGTGTTGATGCATCAGGGCCTTTCATCCCTGCCCGGATTTGTCGTGCCTGAGCCGGAAGGGGCCTTCTACATCCTTTGCGACATCACCGGAACCGGCCTGACGGACATCGAATTTGCTCACCAAGCGCTCGAATACGCACAGGTGCAGGTCATTCCAGGATCGCTCATGAAGGGCGGCGACGGTTTGATTCGAATCAGCTACGCCACGTCCATCGCCAACATCCACGAAGGCGTTCGACGCCTTCGCGAGTGGCTTGAATCACGCAGCTGAAAGGGCTTGAAGGGCTTCTCGGACGTACAGAACCCCGGTGATGACCAAGCCGACCATGATGCCTTTTTGGATGTCATCGCTCTTCCATTTCTCAAGCCATATGCGACCGATTTGAGCGCCGAGCAACGCTGCGATGACGAAACCGACCAACAACCAAGGCTCCACGGTCAAAACGCTGACATCGTACCACAGGTAAATCGGGATGCGCGTGGCGTCAACCACCAAGGCCAACACAGCCGCCGTCGCAGCGTACTCTGATTTATCGGGCAACCGCTGTTTGAGAAACATCGCCCGAAGAGCGCCCTGGTGCCCTGTCAAACCGCCAAGAAACCCTGAGCCGAACCCGCCGATGCGGTCTTCGGCCTCCGGAAGGCGAAGGCTGGTCCACGACTCGCTGACCTTCAATGCCGGAAGTACGATCAGTGCAAGGCCGACCAACAGAAGCAACGGGTCCGGCGGAATGACCGATTGCAACACCGCTCCAATCAACGCCCCGAGAAGAAGCGCCCAGCCAAATCGGCGAAGTGCATCGCGATCAATGTGCGTACGAAGCATGCGTGATTTCATCGCATTATGAGCGCCGTGGACAATCGCCACCCCTGCAATAGCGTGATGCGGTTCAAACCACAGCAGAAAAATCGGCGTGGTCATGGTAGCGAGTCCAAAGCCGGCAGGAACCGTCAGTGCGGCTGCGAGGAAACAACCCGCCAACCCCAACACCACAAGCAGCAGATCGATGTTGGTACCTCCCGGAATGCTATCATGTACTTTCGGGATATATGTTAAATCTGCTCAATAGAACGGGTGCGCTACGTCCTCAATTGAAAAAAAATGGACGTGTACTGGTGAGGCGAACGCTCATTCAGAAGAGGCAGCAGCAACAGAGGCAGGGGCTTCAAACCGAACCTGAATCATCCCGTCCTGTTCTCGGATCTCGTAAATTCGGAGGTCCTTCTTCTTCGACATGGCGCCCACCAGTTTGCCGTACGCAGGAAGCAGGGGGAACGGCGACCATTCAACGAGTGAGCCGTCGTCCAAGTTGTGCGTGGTCTGGTGAAGTGGACAGCGAACGCACCCGTCCTCCACTTTCGCCCCCCAAGCAAGGGGCCATCGCATGTGGCGACAGAGGGCTTCGGTGGCAAACAGAGCGGTGCCTTGCCGGCCCACCATCACCATTTTGCCTTTGACGGTCATCATTTTCTTCTTGCCGGGTTTCAGTTTGCTTGATTTCATCACGTTGTGCCAGGTCATGTCAGGGCCTCCTTGGGAGTGAGATTTTCAGGTGCTTGAGAGCTCGCTCGGCGCTGCGAAGCGTGCCTTGAACCGAAGGGTGCGTGCGGTGGTCGCCGACCACCAAGATGCCGTCAATTTCGACGTCGGATTGAGCCCTGCGGTGATGGGATGGGTCGATGTGTGGCAGCGCATGGCGGACGGTGGTGGTGGCCACGTGTTGCCAACGGTCCACCGATTCCCCAAACCAGGTTCGGAGTTCGTGCTGCACTGCCGAGGCATCCGGCGAGCGTGCTGGCTCACCAACCAGTGTCGCGACGACCCAGTGCTCGCCGTTGGCGTGCGGATGAAGGTTGGTCGGAATGTGAACGTGGAGGACTCGATGCTCGTCGTTGTCCCACGCCTCATTGACCATCAGGCGGGCTTGAGAATACGGCGGCTCGGGCGCTGCAAACGCCACGGTGCTCGTCAGGCGTTCCACCGGTTGATGTTCGCTGGCCAGCGCTGGATGCAAGGTCAGAGCGACATGTTGCGGCACCGCTAACACGACACGGTCGTACGTTCGTTCCTCACCGTCCACCATCACCGAGGTGGCTGACACGCTCGAAACGGCAGTGCTTAGATGAACTTGGGTGGTCGAAAGACGGCTGGCGAGTTGTTGCGGGACGGCCGCAATGCCGCCTGATGGAACAATCATCTCGCCGTGAGCCATGGCGCCCCATGCGAAATCGGCGAACGCCATGCGTTCTGAGAGCGACGGATCGATGGTAATTCCTGCGAACAACGGCTTCAACACGTCCCTGGTGGACGAGGTAAACCGTCGCGCTCGAAGTCCATCAGCGATGGTCGGTGACGGCCGGTCCATCGAGCGTTCGAGGTCCTTCCCTGACGTGGAAAGTCGCCATCGAAGGAAGCGCAGACCGTCGATGATGCCCACTGAATTCAAGGTCGGGAGAAGGTATTGAGGGGCGCTGAGCGCATCCCCTAACACCCGTCGCCGGCCGGTTCCTGGATGAATGGTCATCGTGCAGGCGTCCATCGGCTTGGCGTCAAGAGCCTCAACGTCCACCCATCGGTGGAGGGCAGGATAGGCGGTGTGAAGGACGTGAAAACCGAGGTCGATGAGGTGGTCACCTTCCTGGCGGGTGGCCATACGACCACCGAGATGGTCTGAGGCTTCGTAGAGGTCGACCTCGTGGCCGGCTCGTTCGCAGCCCAACGCGACCGTGAGGCCCGCCAAACCGCCGCCGACCACTGCGATGCGCATGCTTCACCCTCGCAGCGCCGACATGCCACCGTCCAGGTGCAAGACGTGCCCGGTCAGGTTGTCCGGTGCCCCCGTCAGCAACCAGTGCATGCTTGCAGCCACCTCATCGGGTTCGTTGATACGCTTGAGCGGGATCATGCCAACGGAAGCTTCCCGAATCGCATCCGAGCGGAGAACGGTAGCACCGAGGCGAGTTTCGGTGAGTCCGGGTGCGACCGCGTTGACACGAAGGCCACGCCCTGCATAGGTGGAAGCAGCAGCGCGCACCATGGCTTCGATGCCACCCTTGGCGGCTGCAATCGCCTCGTGATTGGTGAGCCCGTAGCTGCCTGCGACGCTTGAGGTAAACACCATTCGACCCGTTCCGGACTTGAGCATCGCCTTGCCTGCCGTCTTGAGCGCAAGGAAAGCAGAGACGAGGTTGGTCTGGATGACGGCTTCAAAATCCTCGAGCTTGGTGGCGTGAGGTGGACGGAGGGCGATGGATCCCACCAGATGAGCCATGCCAGCCAAACCGTCCTCGCTCAGCCCTGCAGCATGACCTACAGCCGCCTGAACGATGCTTTCGTCGAGGGCGTCCCCCTCAACGAAATGCGCCCCACGACCGACCAGTCCGCTAACACGGTCGCCGTCGCGGGCAAGGAGGGTTACGTGGTGGCCATCATCGAGCAGCATGGTGGCAAGATGACGTGCGATGTCACTGCTCCCACCGACCAAAAGAAATGATTTGCTCATGAAATCTTTACACTTCGGGTTGCTTTTATACTGCTGTTTTGGGGGCTTGAACAGTGATTGAAAAAGAAAACCGGTAAAACATAACCATGCTTCGGGATGCCCACCCTGCCATTGTTGGTACGGTTTGTGGGGCCGCCTCCATCCACGT
>CAXRAL010000040.1:0-10365 GCA_964228815.1 Candidatus Poseidoniaceae archaeon | reverse complement strand
CAACACCGGCGACATCATTCGTGCCAAGGGCTCCCTCATCAACGTCCAGCGCAACACGGCCGATTCCCAACTTGGATTCGCCGGCAACGTCAGCCACCACGACGACAACTACGGCAACAAGTACGGCTCCGTGGCTTACTTTTCCGGCAATGCCTGGACCGGCGTTTCGCAAGTCTACAACATCACCGAGTCACGTGTCACCGTTCAGTCGGAACAAATTCCGTCCCCGGGCGGCAATGAACTCTACCCCGTCAGTATTCGTTGGTTGGGTGCGGAGTGTCCGTTCGTTCAGGACGAGTGCCTGCAACTCCCCGGTACCGTTGCTTTGCCACCTGCTGGCATGCCGCTTGCACTTGAACTGGTCGAGAACGCCACCGTCTTCTCCTTTGCCGATCTTCAGAATTTTGATTCCTCGATGATTCACGTGCAAAACCAAAACACGGCTTGGGGCTCCCAAGTTCGCGAGGGTGAACTCGTGCGCTATCAAGTCAAGGCGAAGAATTCCAACGTGGAGGGCGCCACTGTCATCATCAAGGATTCCACTGGACTTCCGCTCTACGAACTGACCACCGACGCCTTCGGCTTTACGCCTCAGGTGTCCCTGCCTTCTGACTTCCTTCTTGACCGCAACTGGAACCATGTGGTCGGCGACAAGAACGCTGCCATCCCCGGTACCAACGACGGCACCGGTCAACCCATCGTGGTCGACGAAGACTCCTGTGCAGATGGTATCGACAACGACGGTGATACGTACGTTGACGAAGACGACACCGACTGCATCAACGGGCGAGAGCGACCGTTCTACACCGTTGAGGCCTTCAAGTTCGGCAGCGGTCGCGACGACTTCTCGTACGTGCTCTCGGGTGCGATTGATGACATCATCAACCTCGAGAACCTTCGACCCAGTGTCAGCGTCACCGAGCCAGACGGCTACTCCTTTGCCACCACGGTCCGAATCACGGGCCAGGCATGGGACGGCGCCAAGTGGCCCTACGCCAACGACAACACCGCACAACAAGCGCAGTTCGGCTTGGTGAAGCGTGTCGAAATCCAGCCACCCGGTTCGTCCGATTGGTTCTACGCTTCGGATGCCTCTGGATCCAACGGCGACATCACCATGGAAAACCACCCGTTCAAGGACTGGGTCTACGAGTGGGATGGTGCTGCACACCCTGAAGGCGAAGGCGACATCACGTTCCGTATTCGGTCCTATGACGGTCTGGACTATTCCCCCGTTGAGGTTCGCCAGTACAAACTCAACCTCGTCGCTCCATCGTTGTTGGTCGATGTGCCAACGGCTGGAAGCGTTCATCAAACAGGTAAGGTGATGTTCCAAGGTACGGCTTCAGACCCCTACCAAGGCACGGCTGGCAGCGATGTGAAACAGATTTGGTTCTCCATCTCTGGGCCAGACGGCTTTGCCCAGCAGTTCTTTATTCAGGGCTCCACGAGTTGGTCCTACGAGTGGAACGTGGCTGAATTGCCATCGGGTGATTACACAGCGACGGTCTGGGCTGCGGACAGTGATTTCTGCATCGGCGAGGCTGTTGAGGCCGACGGATGTGTGGCTGAGACCCGCACCATCACCATCAACAACGACAACATTCCGCCCAACCTTCAACTCTCTTGGATTGGAGCAGAAGACCAGACCTCTGGAGGCATTGACGGCGATACCGTTCGCGCCTCTCCCGAAACCAAGATCATTGGTGTGGCTCGGGACATTGGTGGATTTGTCACCCGTGTTGAAATCGAGATCACCGATTTGGCCAACGGTATTGTTCTCAACGACGGCCCCTTGCCGGTCACCACGTTTGCTCAAGACGGTTCGTGGGTGGCGAACTGGGACACGTCCAAGTTGATTCACGACGGCGTCTACTCGGTGACCGTGCGGGCGTACGACGGTGATGATTACTCGCAGGATGTTGTCTGGCGAATGACCATCAACAATCCGCTCGACGCTGAAAACATCGACCCGGTGTTTAACGAAACAGGGTGGGTCGGTACGTGGACCATCTTCTGCGACCAGAATTCCAACTCGTTTGACCGCTGCGGCGGTGGTGTGTCGTTTGACCTCGCAGAGTTCTTCAGCGACCCAGACGGCACAGGATCGCCAGGAGATGACCTCGAGTTCTACGTCTATGACGACGATACGACCATCGAGGACGACTTCTACGACGATTTCATTGTCATCACGCCGCTTGGTGTCCTGACCTACGACCCGATGTCCTACATGGCCCAAACCACCAGCAGCATCCCAGACTGGTCCCTCAACAGCGTGGTTGTCTACGCTCAGGACGACCAAGAATCCAAGGCTTACTCGCTGAAGGTCAACTTCCTCGTTCGTGCCGTATCGTTCACCGTTGAGCGAACGGACACCGGCGACATCACCGTTGATGACCCTGCTGAGTTCACTGGTGAAGGTCTTCCTGGTAGCCTCGTCATCGCTCGTTTCGCCGATGGAAACGCCAAGTTGAATTCGACCCGTGTGCTTTCGGATGGCTCATGGAACATGCAACTCACCGCTGGCCAACTCAGCGGCATCGAGGGCTCTTCTGAGGTCATCTTCGAAATGGACGGTCAAATCTTCAAGTTCGCCGGACAGACCGAGAACGCTGAGTTTGCGGTCACCGTCTCCAGCGGCGACGACGGTGGTTCCGGCATCGTGGGCATCATTCTCATCGTCTTGGCCGTCCTCGTTCTCCTCGGAGCAGGGGCCTTCTTCTTCATTGAATTTGAAGAGATACCAGATGAAGACGAGCTGACCAGCGATGATTCCGCCGTCGAAGAAGATCCGTATGCATGGGCCAAAGCCAAGCAAACGCCAGCCATTCCACAACAGGAGGCAGCAGCGCCTGCACAGGCAACACCCGTTGCTCAGGAAGCAGCCGCACCGGCTGCTTCACAGCATCCGGGCTGGTTGTGGGACCAAGCATCCAACCAATGGGTGCCTGATCCGAACTACCAGCAGCCGCCACAATGATCGAACCTGAGGGTTAAGTCATGGCCGCACAGGCGAAACCGGGCGTGCAGGAACGCATCCTGCTGCATTTGCTGGATTATTCCGATTTCAAAGACAGCATCGAGGTGCCGTTTGCTCTTTCGCAGATGGGCATCGCCAACGCCGTTGCCATCGCTCGCTCCAACGTGCCTCGGGCCATTGCCGGGCTCAAGGACCAGAACATTTTGGTGGAACGACAGGCCCACGTCAAGGGCGTTTCACGAAAGCGCAAGGCCTACTTCCTGACCGACAGCGGTATCTCGCTGGCAAACGAGACATGGGAACGCCTCGCTGAATGGCCCGTGCGTATCATCTTGGACGACCAACCCGCCATCGCATCGACGCTTGGCGGTGCGAAGGGGGTGCTCCCGTTTGAAATGCGGCCGGTTGATATCATCCGCTACATCGACGAGCACAGTTGCCTCGATGTCCGCAACCTGTCGGCCGACTTGGTGGAACGAGACCTCTCAAAGCACGTCGAAAAGCAACTGGTCACTTCACTCGCCGATTTGCCTCGTCTCCGCCATTTCTATGGCCGCACGACTGAACTGGACAACATGGTGAATTTGCTTGAGGCCAGAGCGACGACCCTCCTCGTGCCGGGCATCGCCGGGATCGGAAAAACCACCGTCGCCTCCAAATTGATTGAACGTTTCATGCATCGCAGAAACCTGCTGTATCATCGATGCCAAGACTGGGAGGGATCCCGTTCCTTCTTCGAATCGGTGGCCGATTGGCTTTCAAGCATGGGTAATGCCGATTTTTCCACGTACCTCGCTGCAACACCTGTTCCACAACCCGCAGATGCAGCTCGATTGTTGGTTGAGGCACTGGAGGGAACCCCTTCCCTGCTGGTCATCGATGACTTCCACAAGGTATCGGACATGGTGCTTCACCAGACCTTCCAAGCAATGTCCCTTGCCCTTCTGGGGAGCGAAGAAAAAATCGGTCTTGTCATCTTCTCTCGTTCGTTCAAACCCGTTGTTCCAACGAAGGACGCCGAGGGGCGAATTGCGAGTTTAGTGCTGCCTTTGGACGGTCTTGACCCCGACGCAGGCCGTCAACTTCTGACAAGTTTTGATTCACTGGCGGACGAACAGTGGCTCCACATTCATGGCCTTTCTCGAGGCCACCCGTTGGTCTTGGAACTCATCAACAGAGGTGCATCCGCTGGCGCTTTCCACGAGACGCTGGAAAATTACGTCACGGTGGAAATTTTCTCCAAGTTGAGTGCAGAGCAGAAGCGTGTCCTTTCTGCCCTTTCCATTTTCAGGGAGCCCGTGAGGCTTGAGGCACTCGCACAGCAAGGCCTCAACACCGATGAACTCGACAGTCTGGTCGAATCCGGTCTTGCCCGGCAGGCCGATGCCGACACTTACGACGTGCACGATTTGATTCGAGAATTCCTGCTGCGAAGCCTCTCAACGGCGCTTCGTGAAGAGTTCCACGGGAAGTGTGTCGATTGGTATCAAAAGCAATCGCCTTCTCACGAATTGCAAATTGAACTGATCTACCACACGATCAAATCGACTCAATTTGAAGCGGCATCTGAGATCATTGTCAACGAAGGCCGTCAACTCGTTTCACAGGGCTACATGGAACTTCTTGGCTTGATCGAACAGGTGGAAACCGCCGAATTGGCCTCGGATGTGGTGGTTCGGATGGCCCAAATTCAGGGTGATATTCTGGCGTTGTTGGGTCGCTTGAACGAAGCGGAGGAGGTGCTGAATGCGACCCTTGAACGGGCATCTTCTTCGGCTGACGAACTTGTTCAAGCCGAGATTCTCTCTTCCCTTGCAGATGTGAGCAGAAAACAAGGCAACAGCGATGTTTCGCTGTCGCGCCACAAAGAGGCGCTCAAGCACTACATTTCGCTTGGAAACGCCCGATGGGCTGCTCGAACCTACAACAACATTGGGTACTTGCTCCGGCGAAAGAACGAGCGTAGCAAAGCCTTGGAGGCGTACGGTGAGGTTGAAGCGATCCTCGAAAGTTCAAACGATGACGACTTGATTTACAGCCAAATCACCTTGGCTCGTTCCCTCATTGAATTGGGTGAGGTTGATCGAGCAAGGGAGCATGCCATGGCGTCACACGAGCGAACCTCCGAACTCGGCGATAGTGTGCTCCATGCTCGTGCGCAAGCCGTCTTGGGGCGGTATTACTCGAAGGTCGAGCAATCCGAGTTGGCACTGTTCCATTATTCCGAAGCCTTGACCGCCATGACCGACGCAGGGGACGTGCAGTCGCTGGTCGAGATCACCATGCTGCTCGGGGAGGTCTTGCACGATGCAGGTCGGACGGAGGAAGCCGTGGAGCATTACAGCCAAGCCCTCGTCCTTGCAGAGGCCAACGACCTTCGCATGCAAATCGGCGAATTGCTCACTCGTCTCGGTGGTGTTGCCCCCGACAAACAGGGGCGTATGGAATACCTCCAACGTGCGTTGAAGGTGTTCCGAGAACTTGGTGCAAAGAGCCGTATGCGTGAGGTTCAGACCATGGTTCATCGAGCTGTCATGAGCCGATGATCATTGGACGGCTTGCGGCCTGTCCAGTGAAAGGAAGGTCACACCATCATCGTGGACGACCCACAACCGTTCGACCCCGGCCAGGGGTACGCGACCTTCATGGCTTCCTGCACCGGTCCCCGAAAGCGAAACCGTCGTATCAAGGGGTCCGCCTTCATCGATCAAAACGAGTTCAGTTTCGTGGAGTTCCAGCCAGAACAGGGACTCATCGGCTTCCGTTGGTCGCCAAGCAATCTCCTCGGCGTACGAGACGTTCCCTCCAAATCGGCTGGCTTCATCCGCTCGTTCAACGGCAGCCGCAATGTCGTCCATGTTGGCTTGGATGGCTTCCTCGTTCCAACGAAGTCGTGTGTTGGTTTCGATGTCCCACGCCCAGACGCTGAACATGCTCATCAGGAGGACGCCCAGCAGGAAGGTGAAGATGTAGCCCAATTCAGTGGCCGCTGCCCGGGTGTCGTGGACGAGACGTTGCTGTTTCAGACCAACACCTCCCGTGTCGTGACATCCAACGAAGCTAACTGCAAGGTGAATTCAATCACTTCCCCGTTGGTGTGCCAAACCGCCTCGGACGTGCCATAGGTCGGATCGGGTACCCAGCCGACGTAGTCGGTCAACAAATCCAATCGTCCGGGATACACGGTCCAATCCTCGCTCGCCTCAAGACCGATACCGGCGCTGTCTGCAATCGCCGTCCCGTACGGTTCAGACCAACCGCGACGAACTTCGTAAGCCGGCGTGGATGCGAGCGAAGTGCGATGCACCATTTCGATGTCAAGTTCCAATTCACCCGCGCCTGTTTCACTCGAAGCGGTGGGGTGCAGCGAGGGGATGGTTGCAGCAAAGCGGGGGCCGGGTCCGCCTCGGTCTGAAGGTGGCACAACCACATAGGGCTTGAATTCGGGATGGTTGGTCACCACAGCACCACCGCTGTAGGCCACCTCCATGCCGTCGATGGAAGACGAAAACTGATAGGCGAGTCGGGAGAGGTGGAAGGCCCAAACATTGCCAATAGATGCGTGGCTTGAGACGCCGTCGCTCCCCAAGACGTCGATGCTCATGCTGGCGGGATGCCGTCCTTCAACCCATGCTGCTTTGGTGTCGATTTCTCCTCGTCCACCCATGCGCTCCCATGGCAGGTCGGTGGTGATCCAACCGCTGGCTTGGGTACCCACACGAGTGCACCGTTCGGCCCCGTCGTGCGGGAGGTGGAGGAGGCCCGCTTCACCCGATGTTCGCAATACTCGAAGCGGGTGGCCCGATTCAACCACGAGGCTGGTGTTCCCTTCCCCGAGGATGATGGATGCGTGATTGTCCGATTCAAGGAAGACGTCGTTGGCCAATGTTGCTCCCGTCATGTTCCACGTGGCGCTGTACCCCGCCAGTCGGACAACGAGGGATTCCTCCGTGGTGTTGTCGAGGTTGGCGTAGGAAAACTGGCCGCCGGAAAGTCCACCTGTGTCGTCTGCGGGGAGGTACATCATGCCTGAAACGGCATCAGTGGTGGTTTCATCTTCGGTGGGTGTCCACGTGAGGAAGACGTCGCCGTCGCCGTCAATCGTAGCGGCTCCATCGTCGTACGCAGGTGGCCAGGTTATGTGTTCAACACCGCTTGGGGCCACCGAAATACCACCGCCTCGCCACGTCAGCGTGACCACCTCGTCTCCGGGGTTGGTCAGGCGCAAGGTGCCGTTCATGTGAGGAGGCAGGAAGGCGTGGCCGAGGTAGGCTCCATTGGTTGATGGCCAAGCCGTTGAACCCACATCTGCATCAGGGTTTGAGACGAGCATCAAGCGGGAAGGGGCACTGGTCGTGATATGGGCGACCGTGCTGTCATCCACGGTCAGTTCGTGGGTCAAGGATACACCGGTTCGTGCAAGCCCGGTGGGCGTGGCGTAGTGGATGGAGGTGGCGCCGTTGACGGTGATGTGAACTTGATTCGCCGTGTCACTCAACAGGTGGATGGCCGTGGTTCCGGATGCAATTGGGATGGACCAGGCATGACCTCGTTTGTCGGAGGGCTCAGGGGCGTTGGGCATGACATAGGCGGCACCGCCTTGGCCGATGGAAGCAAACACCGTGAGCGCATGGCTGGAAGAGAGCACTGTTTCGCCCCGGTTTTGAAGATCAAGGGTGGTCATCTCGTCGACACGAAGTGAGGTCGTCTCCACCTCAACGCCGTCTTCGACGAGTTGGATTTCAATGGGACCCAGCGGCATGGCCAAACCGGGGGTCACGGTCACGCTCACACGGTCAAGCACCGCATCGAGCGTGTAGTGGTACGGGCGGTCAGGCCCAAGTCTGAGGTCCGTGATGCAAACCGATTCGACGAAGCTCTCAGGGTGGCGAATCTCAAGCTGGTCGTCGAAATCCAAGGCGCCGCGAGCTCGAAGACTCATGTCTTCAACCCATGTAGCGGAATACCACATGCCACCTCGCAGACTGTCCCAGGTCAGTTCTCCGTCCACGGGAATGAGGGTGGCTTGGGCCGAATCACCGGGCATGCCGCGTTCGGAGAGGGCCGAGGTTTCATGGGCGAGCAGGGTCATCTGCGACGACATGTCATGCCGCTCCACCGAACCTTCCATTTCTTCGATGACCGGCATCATGGACACCATCATCAAACCGATGATGGACAATACGCCCCCAAACAAAAGCACGGTGGCCACTGC
Organism: Candidatus Poseidoniaceae archaeon; assembly: GCA_964228815.1. Lineage (GTDB taxonomy): Archaea > Thermoplasmatota > Poseidoniia > Poseidoniales > Poseidoniaceae > Poseidonia. The sequence continues at coordinate 2,170 of CAXRAL010000040.1, read as the reverse complement.
AGCCGAAACACCTGCTTCATCGCGGCGAAGGGCACCTCTCATCGGCCCACCTCCACGCGCTGGATGTCCACTTCAAAGTACAGCGGAAGATTCTGCGATGAGACACTGAGGCCGTCGGCACCGCTCGCACGTTCATAAGGTGCGAAGCCAATGTACGTGTCAAGGGTTCCTGCCGAGCGTTGGATGGTGTAGTCGGCAAGCCAGTTGTTGTTGTATTGTGGGGTGATGACGTCATGGAGTGCGTTGAACACGTTGAAGTTCACGTTGTAAGCCTCGCCGGTGAAGAGGGTCATCGGTCCTTGAGACACGAATTGCATACCGACATTGGACCCTGAGCCGATGCTCCCGTTAGCTACAACATCGGTCAGGAGAATCGAAAGACGCAACTCGTCGTTGGCCATACGGTCAAATTCAACCAGTGGCATGGCGCTCACGCTCCAAGCCTCGTTGGGGAAGCGTTCTGCTCTTGCGTTGTTCATCAACACGATTTGGTGTTCACCCTGCCCCAGCGAGGTGGTGATTTGCAATCCTGACAGCGTCCACATCACGTGGCGGTGGAGCGGTTCTCCATCCGCTCCGAACACGGTCGTGATCATCCAGTGTGGGGAACTGGCGTTGTGCGAAACGAACACCTCTTGGTGGCTAACGGGTAAGGTTTGTTGGTAGGTTGTTTCCGGGGATTGGATGGTAATGCTTCGGGCGGTTTCGTTGGCAGCAAGCACGGCGATGGTGGACGCGTTGACCTGTCGAATGTTGATGGCTTCACCGTCTGTCAGGTCGGCGCTGATGGTCCAGTGCTCGACGTTCTGGACGGATCGAATGGCTGTTGACTGGATGGCCAGCGTGTTGCGGAATCCGGTTCCATCGGGTGCATTTCCGGCCACTTCGAGACGGTCCTCGATTCGGTCGGCCAGCCCTGTCGCTGAATTCCAGTTGGTGTTGTCTTCAAAATCCGAAAGATAGGGATTCAAGAACACCCACACGCCACCCATGATGGTGATGACCATGGCGAGAAGCATGACCACGCCCAGCACCTCGCTCACGGCTCGTTCGTCATCGCGACGACGAGAAGCAAATGGGGCGGGGCCTCGGTCCACAAGGTTGACACAACCCCGTATCATTTAGCCATTGACCTCAACCAGCCGAAAAGGGGTCAGTTGGTCGTGTTGTTTTCCACCGTGACCGTCTCATCCGGTGCGCCGATGTAGTGCGAAAAATCTGGTCCGTTTTGAGCCGATATTCGCAGGTCGCCCGAGAACACCTCGTCGATGTAATACAGCACGGTCGATTCTGCGAGGTGCGGGGCGTTGTTTTTCTCGCTCAGGTGCGTGAGGGTGATGCTCCGGGTCGTTTCCGTGCATACCTCGGCCAAGAACCGTCCCGTCTGCTCGTTGGAAAGGTGGCCGCCTCGTCCCGAGATTCGGTCTTTGAGTGAATAAGGGTAAGGCCCGTACATCAGTTTGTTGTGGTCGTAATTGGCCTCGATCGAGATGTGTTCACAGCCTCGCACGTGCGCCACCAATTCATCGGTCCACGAACCTAAATCGGTGATGATGGCCGCACGTTCACCGCCGTGGCTGGCCACGAAGGCGACGTTGTCGGAGCCAGCGTGTGGGACCGGCACCGGAAGAATCGACAAATCGTCCCCGACACGAACCAAATCAAGCGCTTCGAAGAAAGTGGTCAATTCGGGGACCAAATCCAATTCAAGGGCAGTCCGCTCGTTGGCGAGAACGGGAATGCTCCACTTGGTTTGCACCACTTTGGCGCCGCCGCCGTGATCACCGTGATGATGCGTGATGAAGACGCAGTCGATGTCTTCTGGCGTTAATTGGAGGCGTGCCAGTCGCTTGGCAAGTTGCGTGCCGCTGAAGCCCTGGTCGATGAGCACCTTTGCATGGGGTGTTTCAAGCAAGGTCGAGTTTCCTCGACTGCCTGTTCCCAAATGCGTGATGGTCATGGTCATGCGAACATCATCCTTCGGTCGCGGGAAGGACTTGAAGCCACCGGGTGGGTGGCGACGAAGGCACAGATTCTGCGGGTTAAACGGCGGTCGCAACGGGTATTTGTATGAACAATGTTCCATCACCCTCATAAGCAATCTTGCGGGTTTGAAACACGAGCGAGGCGGAGGCTTTGCACACGGTGATTCCATGCGAAGAAGTCAAAC
>CAXRAL010000039.1:0-9397 GCA_964228815.1 Candidatus Poseidoniaceae archaeon | reverse complement strand
GAAATGCCGGGAGTGGCTGCTGGATCATGTGGCCGATGGAGGCACGATTTTCCTCTGCTCGCACGTGCTTGAAATGGCTGAACGCATGTGCAACAGAATGGCGATCATCAACGATGGGAAAGTGCTTGCAGCGGGGACGGTCAAAGGGCTCAAACAATCGGAAGAGGAGACCTTGGAAGACGTCTTCATTCGTTTGGTCGGTCGTTCCATCGAGGACGTTGAACGCCTCAGCGACGAAGGGGTCACGGACGATTCGGAGGAATGAGCGTGGTCGGGACCTTCGTCGAATCGCGTCCGTGGACGGACGAAGATTTCAGCGAGTCGGGCCCACTGGGGACCTCCTCTCACGGCGTCACGTTGAACGAACCACTTCGGGGTTGGGCTTCGTTTTCCGCCACCTTTCGTGTGATGTTCATCGAAGAAGGTCGCAAGAGCGTTGAATTCGCAAAAAAGCGCCAGATGGTGCTCTTTCCGCTGTTGCTGACGCTGGTCACCGCCATTTCGACCATCGGTTTGCAGTTTCTGGTGGGCGATTCCACCGCACAGACCTCCGACATTGATGCCAAGACCTTCACCTGGCAGGAACTCCGTTTTGCTCTTCACCTGCCGATGTTCATGTTTTCCTTGGGCATGGGCACCTTTGCGTTCATGGGTCGTGATGCCATCGTCCGACGAACGGGTACCAAGAATTTCCTTTTGGCAGCGCCTGCGCTTCAACCGCTGCCCAATTCCATGGCGCATTTTGCCTACTTCGTCAAGGACTTGTTGTTCTACGTGATGCTGATTCTCTCCCCCATCATCGCCGGTATGGCGCTGGGCATCCTCCTCGACGGGTTTGCCGGTATCCGAACCCCGCTGTTGTGGAGTTCGCTCCCGTGGACATGGTTGGCCATGGCCACGACGCTGGGTCAAGGCCTGGCGCTCTCGTTCCTGGCCTCGTCGTTGTGGCTCCGTGGACGGCCGTTCACCGTGGTTGGGCCGTTGGCGATCGTGGCCGTTGGTATCGCTGTCGGCGTGGGTGTGTTGCCCGCCGATGTCCTGCTTTGGGGCCTGGCAGCTCAGTCAAGTCAGAGCGGTCTCGCGATTCTTCTTGGATTGCTTCTTTCGCTGGGTATCGGATTGATTGCTTCGCTGCTCATCCTCGACGACTTTGACGTGAGTGTGGTTGAGCGCGGTGATCTGCTGGCACCGACCTACGCCCGCCTCGGTTTCCTTGGCCGCGGTCACATTCGCCTCATCGTGGCGAAGGAATTCGTTGACCTGTTTCGGTCGGGAGCCATCAAGAAAATGACCGTGTCCTACGCCATCCCCCTCCTCGTGTTGTTGGGCATGGCGTGGCTGGTGGATTTTGCTGAGGCTCCCATCCCCATCAACCTGCTCTCCTACGCCCCGTTCCTCGGGTTCTTCGGGTTCAATTTCTACTCGTGGTTGACCATCCTTGACTCCCCAGATTTCATGAACGGGTTGCCGCTGAAAGTCCCCGATTTAATTCGAGCGAAAGTGGTGGTGTACTTCCTCGCTACGTCTTGGATTTCGCTGATTTTCATCGTATTGATGGCGTGGCGACTGGACGAATGGGCTTCGTTGCCCACCAGCATCATCGTGATGTTTGCCAACTCGGTCTACATCGTTGCGCTCACGGCCTTCTTGATGGGCTTGCGACCCAACAAAGCTATTTTCGACGCTTCGATCATGATTTGGTTTTGGATCGGAACCGTCCTGCCCCTGCTGGGGCTCTTCCTGCTCTCGTTCACGCAAGGCGATGTGAGCCTCTACGGGAACTGGTGGGAGCGAGCGAGTCAAGACGGGTTGGCGGCCACCGCTCAAATGTACGATGAAACCATGGTCCAACAGGGCTACATGGGTATGATCGCCATTTCCATCGGCCTCATCCTCGCTTCGGCTTTGCTTTGGAAATTGATGGACACCCGCTGGGGGCGGTCCGAGTTCTCAAATTGAGCCTCAACGCTGTCTCGGGAGGTAGGTTCTTGAGCGGTAGGCGACGGCCGTGAACCATGGGTCAAGTCGTGGCGGTGTGCGGCATGCCTGGCTCAGGCAAAGGTGAATTCGCTGCCGTTCTCGCCGAAGCCGGCGTACCTGTAGTTTCCATGGGCGACATGATTCGAGCCGAGGTGCGCCGCCTCGGGCTTGAAGAAGCCCCGCACGTGTTTGGTGAGGTGGCGGCCTCGCTGCGAGCTGCTCACGGTGAGGACGTGTTGGCGGTGCGCCTGAGCGACAGAGTGGACGAACTGCTCGTCGATCATCCGCTGGTGCTCATTGAAGGCCTTCGTGGAACGGCTGAAGACGCCGTGTTTGCCGCCAGGTGGGGCGCCATCTATCGGACGGTAGCCATCATCGCCGATGCCGAATTGCGCTTTCAGCGAACCCTCAAGCGCGGCCGGTCTGAAGACGGCGACCGAGCGGCCTTCGAGGCCCGAAATCAACGCGAACAGGGGTGGGGTCTTGATGCCCTCATCGAGGTGGCCGCTGATAAAATCCACAACGATGTTGACCTCCCTGAATTTCAGGGTCGCTGTGAAGCGTGGATGGCCGCGATTCTGAACGCCTAAACCCGTGTGCCTCGACGGTAGGAAACGCGCCACAGCAGGGCGGTTTACGACCGATTTTCACCCAAGTGTTATAGTCGGGGAGATGTTGTAGCAAAATGCAATCGCGGGGGTTGGTGACCATGGCAAGAAAAAAAGGCGGTGGCGGTGGACGACAGCGAGCCCGACAACGAGCGCAATACGATGAGTTGGACAAGTACCCCGTGATGCCTCCTCACGCCTTTGCGCGCATCGTTCGGGACAAGCAAACGCTCAACATCATCTACCAGATCATCGAACCTCCGCTCACCAAGAAGGAACAAGAGCAACGAGACGAAATCATGGACATCTTCATTCGCTCCCTGACGGCGAACATTGAGGAAATCGACTCCAATCCCGAAGCCTATGTGCGGACGGCCATGGACAAGGTCATCAAATCCTACAGCATGAAAATCAACAAGAAATCCAAGTCGAAGCTGTTCTACTACCTTCGCCGCGACCTCATCGGCTACGGGAAAATGGACGTGCTGATGAACGACGTCAACGTTGAGGACATCTCCCTTGATGGCACCAACGTGCCTATTTTCGCTTACCATCGAAAATTCGAATCGGTGGAGACCACCTGTGTTTGGGAAACCGACGAAGAACTCGAATCCTACGTCATCAAACTCGCTCAACGCTGTGGAAAGCACATCTCCGTCGCAGAACCCCTGCTTGACGCTACGCTGATGGACGGTTCCCGTATTGTCATGAAACTCGGGCACGAGATCTCAACCCGTGGTTCGGCTTTCTGTATTCGACGGTTCAAGGACGACCCGTTCTCCCCCGCCGACATCGTCGCCTTCCGAACCATGTCGTCGTTGATGGTAGCCTACCTGTGGATCGCCTTCCAGAACGAAGTCCCGATGCTGTTCGTTGGTGGTACGGCGTCAGGAAAGACGACCACCCTCAACGCCATGTGCATTTTCATCCCCTGGCAAATGAAAATCGTCTCCATTGAATCCACCCGTGAAGTCAACATCCCGCAACCCAACTGGGTTCCGGGCCTGACCCGACAAGGGTTTGGTGGTGAGAGCGATGACGGTGTGATCGGTGAGTTCGAGTTGCTCAAGGCAGCGTTACGTGAACGGCCGGAATACATCATCGTGGGTGAAATCCGTGGTGCTGAAGCCTACGTTCTGTTCCAAGCCATGGCCACCGGCCACTGCGCGTATTCCACGGTTCACGCCGACTCCGTGCCCTCCCTCGTTCACCGTTTAGAGAACAAACCGATCGACATCCCTCGTGTGCTTTTGCCGGCGCTGGAAGCCTGTTCGATTCAGATTCAGACCCGTATCAACGGACGCCGTGTGCGTCGCACCAAGCAAGTGGTGGAAATCGTCGGTATCGACCCCAACTCGATGGAAGTCATCACCAACGAAGTGTTCCGCTGGGACGTGACCAACGATGATTTCATCTTCAGCGGCAAGTCCTACGTGCTGGAGAAAATCATGGTCAAGATCAATTACAGTCAGGAAGAGATGCGTCGTGAATTGCGAACCCGCAAGCGCATCTTGGAATGGATGGTGCTCAACGACATTCGCAAGGCTGACCAGGTTTCGCAAATCGTCACGGAATACTACGTCCGACCCAATGAAATTCTCGCCCGTGTGGACGGGTTGAAGTGAGGCGGCCAAACAGGAGTCGATAGCATGGACCTGACGGCATGGCAACGCATCTGCAATCGGCTGCTCGGGCCGTTTGTCAAGAAGCGCGCCCGCAACGACAAGGAATTGTCGGCCAACCTCGTCAAAGGGTCGATGGGCATGATGCCTGAAGTGTACCTCTCCACCGTGATCGTCACCTCGATTGCCATTGCGCTGATGTCGTGGGCCTTCGTGGCCATTTTCTTCATCCCCGACATCGGCGTCATCGCCTTCTACGAGAGCATTCAAGACGCCACTACCAAGGACCCGTGCTTCGAATGGGAGTATTGGAACCCCGACCTTGTCGACCCTTCGCAGCCTGGCAACGGTTGTCCCGAATACGCCCTCCAGGTGTTCCCGCCGGCGCTGAAGGTCATCATCGTGGCCCTTGGTGGGTTGATCATCCCCTACGCCGCTTATGTCTACAACAAAGGCGGCGCTGCTCGAGAAGCAAAACGCCGCGGTGACATGATTGAGAAGTACCTGCCTTACGCTGCTTCCTACACGGCGGCGATGTCGGCGGCCAACGCCACCCCGGCCAAGATCTTCAGGTCCCTTGCCATGAACAAGGACATCTACGGCGACGTGGCCGACGACGCTGCGATGATTTATCGCGACATTACGCTTCTGGGCTACGACCTCATCACCGCCATGAAAATGAGTGTTGATCGGGCCGCTTCGGTGTGGTTGACGGAATTTTTCCAAGGCATGGTCGGTACCCTCACGGCCGGTGGCCAACTCAAGTTGTTTTTCCTGAACCGCGCAGAGCACTACATGCGTGAAAACCGCACCCGTCTCGGGCAATTCCTCGAGTCAATCGCCCTGTTGGCCGAGTCCTACATTGTGGTCGCCGTGGCCATGCCGCTTTTCCTGATCGTCATGCTCGTCATCATGTTCTGGGTGTCGGGGTCAGGTGCACAGATGAGCGAAGGCATGCTGTACGGCATCGTGTTGGGCTTCATCCCAATGATTCACATCGCCTACGCCATTCTCGTGTGGACCAGCAGCAAGGAGCAAGAAATGTGAGGGGGTGAAGGAAAGTGGCGCGCAAGAAGGACAAGATTGTGGTCAACCTCGACCTCCCCAAGGACGACACGACGCTGACCAAACTCTACGTCATCTTGTTCTTCTCCATCATCCTCGGTCTGGGCAGCGGTCTGTTTTGGATCACCAACTCCGGGTTCGTCCCCACGGCCAACGGTGAACCGATGTTCACCAACCTTTACTGCGGTGCCACGGCTCAAGACGAACTCGGCAATCCAACGGGCGAATTTTTCCAAACCAACCAGAAGCCGACCTACACGGCGAACCAAACCTGTTCCATCCTCCAGGACAGCCCCGACCGCATCACGTGGGAAGACGAGGAATGGACGATGGTCACCAAGCGGGGCAAAAACTTCGACGTTCCGGGTGTCCCCGATTCGGCTACAGGCGGGACCGCCGTGCTCCAACCGCTCTGGCTGAACTACACCGTTGAGGCCTCGGGGTCGTACGATTACACCGTCGCCATCCGGACATCCTCCGGTGATATTCTCGAGTACGAGAACGAGACAGCGAACTCCGGCGCACAGCAGCTCTACATGGTCACGATTCCACCGGACACGCGCTACGAACTCATCTTCATGTCCTCGCAGGAAGGTCAATTCCTGCAAACCATCACCTTTGACATGACGGTTCACTATCAGGACGGCATCCCCACGAACATGAACAACAAATCGTTGTGGTTGGGGCCTGCCTTGGAAGCAGGACCGCTGAAGGTTCACCCGACCATTTTCCTCAATTTCTTCGGTCTGACGTTCTTTTTCTTCATCTTCCCGGCTTCGTACTATTGGGAGCGTGTTGAGAACGAGAAGAACGAGGTGGAAGAGAAGTTCCCGGACTTCCTTCGAGACCTGGCTGAATACTGGAAAGGTGGTCTTTCGATGACCGTCGCCGTCCAAACCCTGGCGACCTCTGAATACGGTGCCCTCAACGACGAAGTCAAGAAAATGTCCGACCAGTTAAGCTGGGGTGTCAAGTTCTCGGACGTGATTGGCCAGTTCGCCGAACGGGTCGGCACCCCGCTCGTCCGGCGTGCCATTACGCTCATCGCCGAGGCTGACCGTGCGGGCGGGAAAATTTCGGACATCCTCGTCACGGCTGCCAACGACTCCCGTGAATTGAAGTTCCTCGAGGGTGAACGCAGACGAGCCATTGGTTCGTACATTGCGGTCATTTGGACGTCGTACTTCGTTTTCCTCGGCGTGATTGTCGTTCTGGCCAAGGTGTTTATTCCCGCTATTGCAGGCTCAAACTCAGGAGGCGAGGACGGTGGCGATAGCGGCGGTCAAACCATCGGAAACATGACCATTCGAAACATCGACCCGTTGTTTTTCCTGACGATTTTCTACTATGGCGTGACCATGCAGGCGCTCGGTAACGGTTCCATGGCCGGTTTGATGGCCACCGGTCGATTCTCGACCGGTTTCAAGCATTCGGGGATGATGATCGTCGTCGCCCTCGTCATCTTCAACCTCGTCGCATTCTCACCCGACCTCATCGGTATCACAGAAGTTCCCGGGCTGAACCCCTCCTCGGGAACTTTCGTTCCTTCCCCGCTCTACTTCGGAGGCTGACGGCGTGCGTCGCGACGAAGAGGCCCAGATTCACATTCTGGAAATGTTGACGCTGTTCTGGCTGTTCTTCATGTCGGCCACGTTCCTGATTCGCGTTCACGTCCCCGATTCCGCTTCGGTCGCCCTCGACTCATCGCTGGAGATGGCGGCCGACGATGCCATCCGCTACGGTCTTGGCCTCGAGGCCGAGATTGAAGGCGACAGCCGTTTGGAGGAGTTGCTGGCCGACGATGCTCGGGAAGAGGCCTGTGAATTGCTTCAGTCGGCCGTGGCGCCCGGAAAGGAGGCGAATTGTTGGCTCGCGAAGGACAGTTCAGTGGCTACACCGCACGGAACGGTTGGAACACCGGCCGGTGGCACGGTGGCGGTCCACCATCTCGTGGTCATCGGCCCGTATGTGTGGACGGTCACGCTGGATGTTTGGGCTCGTGGAGGTGGTGCTTGATGCGCGCCACCCAACTGAAGGATGCCAACGCTGGACAGATGCTGCTCGCTACCGGTGTCGTGCTCCTCATGTCCTTGCTTTCCATGGCCATCTTCGGCGTGAAAGTGGCGGGTCTGACCTTGCCGCACGAGGCAGCATCGGACGACGTCATCGACACGACCGATCAGGTGCTCGAGACGATACAGCCCCTGACACAGGCACGGATGGAACTCTGGATGGACGGCGGCCTTGAACCGCTGGAAGCAGCCGAACTTGGGTTCGAAACCGTCCACGATGACCTGCTTCACCACGGCGAATTGCGGGGCGTTGAAATCAAACTCACCAACATGGCTGTTTCTGAACTTGACAGCAACACGCTTCAGGTTAGCGCAGAACTGGGCGTCTCCGACGGCGAGGCCATGCTGAATTACGAGGTGGCGTTCACGCTCACCGTTCAAGCCTCGTGATGAGCATCAACGGCTCGGTTCAGCAACGTGAAGATACGCTCAACATCGCTCTCGACACGGGTGGGGTCAACCACGGGCCAGTTCGCAATTTTCGCACGCTCGATGAGCCCCTCTTGAATGGCACGAATGCGGGCGAAGCTGGCAAGGTAGCGGTCGGAGCGACGGTAAGAATGAGCGTCCCTCGACTTCAGCATGTCTTGGTGAGACCTCTCCTCATCCACCACCATCACCACGCCCAAGGCCACACCCCCGGCGTCTTCCCACGCCTTGAGCAGGCGTGCGCTCGGAACGATGTGAACGCCTTCGAGCAGGAGGTCGATGCCTTCCCTTCGAGCCCGTTCAACGGTGGCCGTGATGCCCGCTTCAACGGCCAGGCAGGTTTCGTTCCAATCCAGCACGGGCTCGCCGCTGCTTCCTCTCGAAAAGGACGAGCGGTGGAGCGCTTCTCGTTGCTGCCCCTCATCTGCCGCCCGCATGATTTCGCGAATGGCGTCGGTCGACATGACCCGGGTGAATCCGGCTCGGTTGGCGACGCCGACGGCTGCCGTTGATTTTCCAACCCCGGTGGCACCGGCGATGATGAGCAACCTCGGTGGTCGCGTTGAGAGGGTTTGCGCTGTTTGTTGCGCCATCCCTACCCGCTGGGCCATGCGGTTGAGGTGAAGGGGCGAGCACATGAGGGTTCTGCCCAAGGATGCCCAGCCCTCCTTCATTTGGTCCCCGAAGAAACCCACCGATGGCCCTTTGAATTGGGTGGGCTTGGAAGATTCATGGCCGATGAACAGATGTGGATTGCAGGCGAATGGTGTGGCGCCGAGAACAAGGAAACCAGCGATGTCGTCAACCCTGCGAACGGCGAAGTCATGGCCACCGTACCGAAGGCCACCGTGGGCGACGTGGACCGTTGCGTCGCTGCCTCACGAGACGCCCTGAACAACGCAGACTGGAAAGCCATGGACCCCGCTCAGCGTGGACGTATCCTCAACAAGATGGCAGCCGTCACCTACGCCAAAGCAAAGGAGCTCGCCGTCATTGAATCCTCGAACAACGGCAAGACGTTCAGGGAAGCCCTCTCTGAAATTCGCTACGGTGCATGGACGCTGGAGTATTTTGCCGGTCTCGCCGATAAGATCGAAGGCACCACAATCCCCGTCCCCGGTCCTCGTCTCAACTACACCCTCCGCCAACCGCTTGGGGTCACCGCCCACATCGTGCCCTGGAACTTCCCTCTTCAGCTTGCGCTGCGCTCCATCGCCCCCGCCCTCGCCGCAGGGTGCACGGTCATCGCCAAGCCTGCATCATGGACGCCCCTGTCCCTGCTCGCCTGGGCAAAAGCCGTTGACGAGGCCGACACCGGGCTACCGTCCGGTGTGCTGCAGGTCTTGACCGGCTCGGGTGCGCTGGCTGGTGATGCCCTCGCTGGTCATGCCGGCGTGGACGGCGTGGTGTTGACTGGGGGTGTACCCACGGGCCAAGCCGTGATGGCCAAAGCCAGTGAGCAACTCACGCCCGTTACCCTCGAACTCGGTGGAAAGGGCGCCAACATCGTCTTCCCCGACGCCAACCTCCGCTACGCTGCGAAAGCCATCTGCTTTGGAATCTTCATGAACGCCGGTCAGATGTGCTGGGCGGGTTCTCGACTGCTCGTTCACGAGGACGT
>CAXRAL010000038.1:0-46015 GCA_964228815.1 Candidatus Poseidoniaceae archaeon | reverse complement strand
AACGGCGAGGCTGACGGGCGCAGGCACATGGCTTCCCAGTGAGGGCCATCGACGATGTTGAAGTTGGCAACAGCGCCCTCGGCGATAACGCCGTGCACGAGCCCACTCGGGTGGGGTGTTGTCTTGGCAGCAGATGCTGTTCCGGCCTCGATGGCTTTGAGTGGATGTACGTTGCAACGCTGAACCATCAACGAACACATGAACGGGAGACTGAGTGTCTGGCAATTGGGATTGAAATCGGTTGCCAGCGTAAACGGCAGTTGGTTTTCAATCACCCACTCCATGTCGGGCCACGAATCACCCATGGCATACGGTGTCCCAGGAAGGAAACCAGTGTTCACGCTAGACTGCTTCATGGACAAACGAACATCATTGGGCGTGTGGTATGCGTGATCTGCCGTATCAACTCCGAGTGAACATGCAAGTTCGCCGCCACCGCCATCAACGAATTCATCAACGTGCATACGTAGACGAAGGCCCGCTGATTTCGAGGCCTTCAGAAGATCTTCACTTTCTTCGATTGAGAACCACCCAGGTTCGCAGAACACATCGGCTGACCTGGCAATCCCTTGCTCAATGACAGCCGGTAGTTGTTCACTGATCAACGACTCGACGTACTGTTCGTGGGTTGTATCAGAAGGCACATCGTGCGCCCCCATCCAGGTGGGGTCAATGCTCGGCGTGTGCTCGATTGTATTGAGTCGATCCATCACGTTGAGTAATTTCAGCTCCGATTCAGTTGATAGCCCGTAGCCGCTTTTTGCCTCCATGTGCGTGGTGCCTGTACGCAACGCGCTTCGTAAACGTGCGTAGCCCGTCGCAAACAAATCCTCTTCCAATGCCGACCGGGTAAACTGGACTGTGGATCGGATGCCACCTCCCATCGAGGCGATTTCGGCGTACGTCTTGCCTTCTTGCCGCCAAGCCACCTCTTGCGAGCGGTCACCCGACCACAGGAGGTGCGTGTGTCCATCAACAAGACCAGGCACCACGGCCTGCCCGCCAAGGTTATGGACATGCGTGCCTTCTAAGGGAGAAGATGTGCCTTGAACGCCAAGGCCAAACTCATCGATGATGTCCTGTGAAGGCTGAATTGATTCTATCCTATTGCCTTCTACGACAATAGCCATGCCTGCAGTAAATATTGCTTCTTCATCTGTAGGGCGACTGGTATCAAAATGGACCATCCGGCCCGCATTGAGATAGATGGTCCGCACATACCATAACAGGGGAAGAGGGTTGAAGAACAATCGGTTGGTGGGCGTTTCATGGCAGGATGGACTCTCGGAATTGAAACGACGGCCCACACCCTCTCGTTTGGCCTTGTAGACCACAACGGCATCCCTCATCCTGCAGCGAGCGATACGCTCCGCCCCGACCAAGGCGGTATTCATCCCCGAGAGGCTGCTGACCACCACAAAGATGTGGCCGCTATGCTGTTCCAGCGGGTTTTGGAAGAACACGACTTGTCGACGGTTGATATCGATGCAGTGGCCTATTCTCAAGGACCCGGCCTGGGGCCTTGCCTTCGTGTCGGTGCGGCCATTGCTCGAGGATTGGCAACGCGAATGGATGTTCCACTGATCGGTGTCAACCATTGCGTCGCTCATATTGAAATTGGTCGCCAACAATGCGGTTGCGACGATCCCGTTCTGCTGTATGTATCTGGCGGCAATACGCAGGTCATTGCGCGATTGAACGGACGGTACCGGGTCCTCGGTGAAACCTTAGACATCGGGATTGGAAACATGCTGGACAAATTCGCACGAAATCAGGGCATTCCGTTTCCCGGAGGACCAAAGATTGAGCAACTTGCCAAGCAGTACCTCGAACGTGAACCCCACCCTGACATGGAGGGGCTGCAATTGCCCTACGCCGTTCGTGGAATGGATCTGGCCTTCTCAGGATTGTTGACGGCTGCTCAGCGGTTGGTCGACAACGGAGCACCGTTGGACGCTGTGTGTTGGTCGTTGCAAGAACACGCGTTTGCTTCGTGTGTTGAAGTTGCCGAGCGAGCCATGGCCCACACCGGTAAGTCCGAGTTGCTTCTTGGCGGCGGTGTCGCCTGCAACCAGCGTATTCGGACGATGTGCGAAGAAATGTCAAGCGATCGTGAGGGATCTTCGCATGCGCCACCACGCATGTACTGCATCGACAATGGGACGATGATTGCGCTTCTTGGATTCCTCGAACTTCAGAAGCGAACAACGTCGCTCGAACAAAGCGCCATTGACCAATACCTACGAACGGACCAAACCCCAATCGTTTGGTCCTAATCGGTTTCAGACCATACGGTTTTAACGGGTCGTCGTCCGCCATCCTTTGGGGGTCTTACCAATCAACGGTCGTCGAGGTGGCAGGAAGGAGGAATTCAACCCCTTCGCGAAAGATGCCTCCCAACAACACCGTCGCCGTCGCGACGAGCGCGAACGGCAACACCCTCGCCGACCGACGACGCCTGTGGAACAACCCGTTGCTCCCCAGAAGGACATCAAGGCCGACCTTGAGCGTAAACAGCGAGAGGCCATGGAGAAGTTGGAACAAAAAGGCGATGTCCAAGCTCCAGCAGTTGCTCCAGCCCCTGTTCCAGTGGCCCGTGAAGCGACTCGCCAAACCGAAGAAAAACCCATTGTCCAGTCTCATGAAGACCGGTTGGCCGAATTGCGGAGAAAATCCGAGGCGACAAAGCAAAACGCATCGCGGATTGAGGCCACGCCCGAATTGAAATCCGCTGAGCCAGAAGTGATCGGTTCTGAGGCCGTCGCGCAAGCACAACCCTCTGACCTCCAATCGGACCAGGAAGAACAGGGTCGAGAGGATCCTGTCTCCGTCAAGAGCGCAAAGAATGTCTTCGCTCGAATTGAGACGAAAATTGCGCCAAAGCAAGACCGCCGACGTGGCCGTCGCAGGATAGACAAAAAAGGCGGTGGCCGCCAAAAGCAGGAAAAGAAGCTCAACCGCCAAAAGTACCTCGAGTACAAATATGCGGCCAAAGATATTCTTGATAATCCCAATGTTCCCGAAGAACACCGCTCGAACGTCCTTGGACAAATTTGGGCAAAAGGTGAGCGTCAAGGCATTGATGAGTGCCTTGAGTACATTGAATCGAAAGAAGAAGAATTGATCCTCCCAGCCGAGGTCGGCGAAAAATTGCGAGACCTTGTCAAGAGAATGACCACAAAGAGATGATACCATGACCGAACTGAAAATTGCAAACAACGTTGTCGCACGAGTGCATTACACTGGAACACTGCCAGATACCGGTGAAGTGTTTGACTCAAGCGAAGGTCGAGACCCCCTGACGTTTCTGGTCGGCCACCGACAAATGATTCCAGGTTTCGAGGAAGAGATGATGGGGGCTACGATTGGTGAGCGCCGGGAGTTCACCTTGGAAGCAGAGCGCGCTTACGGTGACCGAGATGATGAAGCCGTCCTTCAAATCCCACGGGACAATTTCGCCCAATTGGAAGAAAGCACGGGGCAATCCCTGGAAGTTGGCATGCAGTTGGTTGCTCAAATGCCACACGGCCCTGCTCCCTTCTTGATTGTGGAACTGAGTGAAGAAACCGTCACGGCCGATTTCAACCATGCACTCGCCGGCAAGGCGTTGACCTTCTCTGTTGAGGTGGTTGACATCCGTGAAGCATCGGAAGAAGAGATCAGCCACGGACACGCCCACGGCCCAGGCGGCCACAACCACTGAATCAAGGCGAGTCTTGATGAAGTGCCTTGCTTTGACGAGGTCATGGGCAAGGAAAGGAAATCCGACTGGCGAACCCTGTCCGGCTTACCGTTACCCATGAGCAGCCAACCAAGCGATGCTCCATCTACGCTGTCGCAGCCTGGTGAACCCCCTTACACTCGGGGCATTCACGCCACCATGTACCGCTCGCGTCTGTGGACCATGCGACAATACGCAGGGTTCTCGAGTGCTGAAGCCACGAATGAACGATTCAAGCTTCTGTTGGACCGGGGCCAGATGGGGTTGTCAGTTGCCTTTGATTTGCCAACCCAACTCGGGCTGGATGCTGACGATGAGTTAGCGTACGGTGAGGTCGGGAAAGTAGGTGTTTCCATCTGTTCGGTGGAAGACATGAAGGTTCTTTTCGACGAGATTCCACTGGCTGAGGTGAGTACATCGATGACGATCAACGCCCCCGCTATGGTTCTCCTCGCCATGTACATCGTGGCGGCTGAAGAGCAAGGAGCCAGCATGAGCGATCTCAAGGGGACCATCCAGAATGACATCCTGAAAGAGTACATTGCACGCGGCACATACGTTTTTCCTCCCAAAGAAAGCATGAGGTTGATCACCGATATTTTCGAGTTTTGTTCATCGCATGTTTCTTCGTGGAACACCATTTCCATCTCAGGCTACCATATTCGAGAAGCCGGTTCCACAGCAGTTCAAGAATTGGCCTTCACCCTTGCCAACGCACTGGCCTATGTGGAAGCAGCCGTATCGAAAGGATTGGACATTGATGCGTTTGCACCGCGCCTTTCGTTTTTTTTCAACTGCCACAACGATTTCTTTGAAGAAATTGCCAAGTTCCGTGCAGCACGAACACTCTGGCACGATCTAATTTCTGAGCGATACGCGCCGAAGAATCCGAAATCGACCATGCTCCGATTCCATACGCAGGTCGCTGGCGTAAGCCTCACCGCCCAGCAACCGTTGAACAACGTCTCTCGCGTCACCATCCAAGCCCTCGCAGCCGTCTTGGGAGGGACGCAAAGCCTTCACACAAATTCGTACGACGAAGCTCTTGGCCTCCCCACGGAGGCATCAGCAACAGTAGCGTTGAGAACCCAGCAAATCATTGCTGAAGAATCAGGTGTTGCTGACACGGTGGACCCCATGGCAGGTTCATGGCACGTTGAACGCCTCACGAAAACGGTGTATGAAGAAGCTAAATCGCTGATTTATGAAATTGAATCAAAAGGAGGCGCCCTTGCTGCCATTGAGGAAGGTTGGCAACAACAGGAAATCCATTTATCTGCCTACCAATACCTCAATGAAATTGAGCAAAACAAGCGCAACATCGTCGGCGTCAACCATGGCGTCATGGAAGAACTCGACGGGATTCCGGTGATGAAAACAGACGCGACCCTTGGTGAACGTCAAACACAACGTCTTGCTGAGTTGCGTACCTCCCGACACGGAGAAGACGTGTCGAATGCACTCGAGGCAGTTCGAACGGCAGCGAGTGGGGAGACCAACCTCTTTCCAGCCGTCATTGAGGCCGTCCGGTGTCGTGCCACACTGGGCGAAATCATGGGTGTGCTCAAAGATGAATTCGGCACTTACATGGCGCCAAGCGGGTTTTGAGGTGATGACATGAAGTTTGGACCCATACACTTGGACCACATCGGTATTGCAACCCACTCCCTTGATGACAACAGTTCATTTTGGTCGCTGATTGGACTCGTTCAAGGCGATGAAGATGAAACGGTGGCAGATCAAGGCGTTACGACACGATTTTTCTCGACGGCAACACCGTCTGAATCAGCACCAACGCCCAAAATTGAGTTGTTGGAGCCGACCGGAGAAGACACCCCGATTGGTCGTTTCCTCTCCAAACGGGGCCCAGGAGTACAGCAAGTTTGCTTCTCAGTTAGAGATTTGAAGGGGCTGTTGAACTACCTTGCAGACCATGGTGTTCGACTCATCGATTCCGAACCCCGGCCCGGAGCAGGTGGCCACATGATCGCCTTTGTTCACCCCGCATCAACCGGTGGCGTGCTTGTTGAGTTAAGTCAGAAGCATCACGAGGAATGATGCGAACACCTATAATCGTCCTCGTGCAATTCCCCCATGATGAGGACCTGCGTTGACCAATTGCTCGCCCTTCCACACATTGATGCACCCAGTCTCAAAGGCGAGGTCCACTATCTAGCAGGTCGTCTTGAACAACTCCGAATGCAGCGAACCATCACCAACGAAGCATATTTGGATGCAGGTGCCATTCAAGGTGCCATTGAACTGGTCGCCAACATGATCGACATGGGCGTTCCACAAACAGAAATTCAGGAGCATTTGCGCTCAACGCTCCGTCGTGCTGACAGAATTGAAACCAAGCATCCGGGTTTGAATTGGGCAGTGGAATCCGGTCGCGCGAGTTGACACGCCCATGCCACCAACCTTGCTCTCCGTTGAGGGCGCCACCAAACGATTCGGTGACGTGGTTGCGTTGCAGGCCATTGATTTGCGTATCAATGAAGGCGACATCATCGGCCTGGTTGGTTCAAACGGTGCAGGCAAAACAACGCTCCTCCGGCTCCTCTCTGGCGTCTACAGACCGACAAGTGGGCGTGTGACACTCAATGACGGAGCTGATGTGGAAAAAGCGCGTCAGCGGTTGGGCGTGGTGCCTGAAAACACCGGCCTCTATGCGAGGTTGACCGCTTGGGAAAACATTCGATACCACGCACGGATGCACGGTGTGCCCGACGATGAGGCGTGGCAACGTACACTGTACTTTGCCCAACATTTGGACATGACCGAAGCATTGGGACGCCACACCAAGGGATTTTCTCGTGGAATGAGGCAAAAAACGGCCCTGCTGCGAGCGCTCGTTCATGCCCCCTCTGTGTTGCTGTTGGATGAACCGACGGCTGGATTGGATGTCACCAGTGCAAGAACTGTGAGGGAGTTGGTGCGTCAACTGGGCGAGGAAGGTGGGACCGTCATTTATTCGACCCACCAACTCGCCGACGCGCAACGAGTGTGCAACCGAATCGTCATCATCCACAACGGCGAGGTAAGGGCCGATGGGACCCCCGAGGCTTTGCTTGAACAGACAGGAACTCAACACTTGGAGGAAGCATACGTATCACTGACGAGTGATGTGGCGCGACCACGTAACGAGGACGACAAACCGCTTTCAAAATGGTCGTCGTGGTGGCGCGCACTGTTCACGCCCAAGACGCCAGGAGGTGGCGAGGATGAGTAGCACCACGGCGAGGGTTCGCACCATTGCCAAGAAAGAACTGGTTGAGTTCGTTCGTGATTGGCGGACGATCGTGGCCATCCTTGTAATCCCGTTGCTGATGTTCCCAATCCTGTTCATTCTCTTTCCCTTGCTTCTTGCTTCAGAGGCCGCTGAACTTGACGCCGTTGCTGTTGATGTGGTCGTTCAGGGTGAGGACATCCCTGAAGACTTGGTCGGTCTGCTTGAAAACTCAAGCATTGCACCCTCCTACGAGCCGTTGCCAGTCCTTGACGAACTCTCAACCCCAACCGACGACCAAGAACGGCTAAGAAACGGTTCGGTTGATGCCATCCTCCGATTACGAACCAACGGAACCGTCCTCGAATATGCTGTGCTGTACCTGTCCACTTCTGAACAAAGCCTTGAAGCTCGGAGCCGAACGTTTGACGCCCTCAGCACCTGGGAACAGAACGAGACGGTCAGACGAATTGACGCGGCGGGGTTGGACGCCAACGATACCCTTGACCCGCTCCGATGGAGTGGCGATATCGCACAAAGTGATGCTGCGACCCAAGGGGAACAAGCGGGCATGGCGCTTTCGCTGTTTATTCCCTTGGTCCTCGCCGTGTGGACCTTCTCTTCTGCGATTCAACCGTCCATTGACATGACGGCTGGGGAGCGTGAGCGGGGAACGTTGGAGGCGCTTCTCGGCCTGCCTTGTTCCCGCATGGAACTGTTGATGGGTAAATGGCTCGCTGTGGCTACCATCACCGGCGCAGGGGTTCTCTTGCAAATCGCCGGCCTGCTGTTTGCCATCGGCTATCTCGCCTCGTCCGACCTGATCTCAACGCCAAGTATCTCAGCAACGGCCTTGTTGTTCCTTTGCTTGGCTGTGTTGTTGTTCGCTGTGATGGTGGTTGCCTTTGAATTGGCCCTGGCGATGAGGTCGCACAGTGTTAAGGAAGCCGGTTCGATTCTTGGCCCAGCAGTCCTCATCATCCTCTTCCCTGCGCTGTTCACGCAAGTTATCAACCTCGATGGCATTGAATCATTCTGGTTCGCCATACCGGTCGTGAACGTGTTGTTGGCCCTCCGGGAGTTGTTGATGAATCGTGTCGTTTACGGGCACGTTGCCATCTGGCTCGTGTCTTCAACGATTTATGCACTGGGCGCCGCATACTATGCCGCTCGCCAGTTCAAGCGAGAAGATATTGTAACGAGTCTTTCTTAAGCGCCGAAGGCAATGAGCGACTCACGAACAATGTCGACGATCAAATCAATTTCCTTTGACGTGATGTTGAAGTGTGGCGTAAACCGGAGTGCATTGACGCCACCGTGAATCACGCCCAAGCCGCGTCGACGACACCATGGTTCAACTGCCTCCATGCCGACGACCGGGAACTGTGTTGGCTCAAGTTCAGCACTGCACAGCAAACCCGTACCCTGAACTTTGGTGATCACATGTGGGAATTCATCTTGCAGTTTAGTGAACTTTTCAACAAACTCGACACCTCGATCTCGAATGTTCGTTCGCAATTCGGGAGTGATACCGTCCAGCACAGCAACGGCGGTCTCCAGTGCACGAGGATTGGTGGTCATGGTGTTTCCATAAATTCCGGTGACATACATGTCGGAAGCACGCTTGTTCATGCCAAGAACAGAAAGTGGGTACTGGCCAGCGTTCATGGCTTTTGACCACGTTTCAAGGTCAGGTGCCTCACAATCCGCGAACCCTTCGTAATCAACCACCGACAAGGTGCCTTGGCCGCGGATACCTGCTTGAATTGAATCAACCAAGAGCATGCTGTCGTTCTCAAGCGTGAGTCGTCGGGCTGCATCGTAAAATTCCCTTGATACGCACTGCCCGGGATTGCCTTCACCTTGAACCGGTTCAATGGCCATCAGTTCAATGAAGACGTTGTTGGCGGCTGCATCGCTGAACGCTTGCTCCAACGCTTGAACATCGTTGGCAGGCACGAGGATGAGGTTGTCTCGGTTCTGGAAACTGGCCAGGTGCTTGTCGTACTTGCCTTTGCAGGAGTGCGACATTTGGGCTGGTCGGTCCGTTCGACCGTGGAAGCCTTGTTCAACTGCCATCATTTTGATGGTCTTGCCTTCGTG
The DNA here is from genome assembly GCA_964228815.1 of Candidatus Poseidoniaceae archaeon. Classification (GTDB taxonomy): domain Archaea; phylum Thermoplasmatota; class Poseidoniia; order Poseidoniales; family Poseidoniaceae; genus Poseidonia. The sequence goes on along the minus strand of CAXRAL010000038.1, from coordinate 36,962 downwards.
TTTTCCACCGGGTTGAGTCATCAGGTTAGCATTGACATCTGCAATCCTCAGGCTGACGGTCACGGATTCTGAACCACTGTTCATGCAAATGAATTTTTCAAAAGGGCACCAACCACGGGTGTGCCCCAATTCCTTTCGGAGACGCTCATCAAGGCGCTTCTGTGAAAATGAAGCAGTCATGACGTTCGCCATCACCCAGTTGTCAGACATGGATTCAATGACCTGGTCGGGACCATGGCCCGCTCCAAGCATGCCATAGCCACCGTTGTCATGGACAACAGCGCCATGGGACGTGATGATCCACGGGCCACGTGCGGCAAGGGCGACGTAGGGGTTCACCGTAGCAGGATTGTAGAAATTCACGAACCCATCTTGGAGTTCGGTGATAAGCGTCGTCTCGTTCGAACCGACATAGAGTTCAGGATATTCACTGACCATATCTCGGTGCCTCGCATGCGCTTCTTCAATCGCACGGCCAAGTGATGCATCCGATTCCGAAAAGGAGAGAATTTCATTGTCGCTCAGCCCGGGTGTGTCAATCTCTCCAACGACAGAGCGAATTTCATGGAGCAATGCCAACGGGCGCGGGACAGCACTTGTCTGCATGGGTCTTATTCTTCCGAGGTATCCTTTGAACATTGGCCTCTTTCGACGATTGCATGGCCTGTTTATGACATCACACTGACGTCTTTAGAATACTCAGATAATACCACACGAATACATATACGAGGAGGTTCAGGGGAAACCATGCCGAAGGTGTCCTTGGACATGCCACAAGAACTGGTGAACGATTTGAGGATTCATGTGGGTGATGAGAAGAAATTCGTCAGTCTCGCAGATGCCATTCGTACAGCTTGCAGAAAATTGCTCGACCAACTGGACTCCATTGATTTGATGCACGGAAGGAGAGATGCCCAATGACCACCAAAGAAGAAGCACACGAAGCCGTACGAACCTTGCTCGCTTACCTCGAAGGGCCTGAAGCGGTTTCAAGAGAAGGTCTGCTCGACACACCCAAGCGTGTCATCGAATCATGGGACGAAATTTTTGCAGGGTACAACATGGATGCAAGCGACCTGTTGCAAGCCACGTTCAATGCGGAAGGATACGACGGCATTGTGCTGCTTCGCAACATTGAATTTACTTCAACGTGCGAACACCACCTACAACCGTTTCGTGGTCGAGCCCATGTCGGCTACATTCCTGTTGAGCGCATTGTGGGTATCAGCAAACTGGCGAGGATCCTTGAATTGCATGCACGACGCTTGCAAAACCAAGAGCGTATTACAAAGGGTATTGCGGATGACCTTGTTAGGGAACTTCAGCCCCTCGGAGCTGCGGTCATCATTGAAGCCGCCCATGGATGTATGCAATGCCGTGGAGTTGCAAAACAGCAGGCCATCATGACCACTTCTGCCATGCGCGGTGTCTTCTTTGACCGACCAGAGGCACGGGCAGAGCTCATGCAACTCATCCAACAACCAAACCTGTGAGGCAGACCAATGTTGGCTGATTCGTGTGGACGAGCAGGGGATGAGCATGTGGATGACCCAGCAGATCTTGCTGTGTCCTACAACATCGTCGAGATTTTCCACTCAGTTCAAGGCGAGGGGTTCAGAAGCGGTATCCCGCATGTGTTTATTCGATTTGGACGCTGCAATCTACGTTGTGAGTGGTGCGATACCGACTTTGATACTTACCAGGAAATGTCGGTGATTGACATCCTTGGTGAAGTCCTCAAGTTTGATTGTAAGAACGTCATTTTTACCGGAGGAGAGCCCATGTTGAATGATTTGTGGCCTCTTGCACGGCCCTTGAAACGACGGGGTTACCATCTCTCAGTTGAGTCCAACGGCACCGTTGAAGTGCCGGAGGGATTGCTCGATTGGATTTGCATCTCTCCAAAAGACCAGATGTACCCAAAGGTTGCCATCAAACAACGCACCGGTGATGAACTCAAATGCGTCTATGTGGGCCAACCTCTGTCCATCTATGATGAGTTGAAAGCGGGCTTCGACCATCTCTTCCTTCAGCCGTGTTATGATGAACACGAAAGTGTAGAGAAAAACGGGCGTTCATTTGGTATCACCGAGGGTGTTGTGAAAGAGAATCCCGAGTGGAGGCTTTCTCTTCAAACGCATAAATGGATGGGAATTCTATGACAAATTCAACCAACAACATTGCAGTTATGGCCCTCAGTGGTGGCATGGATTCGACCTCCCTGTTGCTTCATCTCCTGAGCAAAGGGTACGAAGTCACGGCCATTTCGTTCAACTACGGGCAAAAGCATGTACTCGAACTGGAGCGGGCATCGTCGTTGATCGCCTACCTCGGCGAACACAACATCGAGGTTCGACATCACATCGCAGACCTGACGTCTGCCACGGCGCTGTTTGAGAGCCATCTGCTGCAGTCCGGTGACGAAGTCCCACGAGGTCATTACGAAGAGGACAACATGAAAGCAACCGTTGTACCCAACAGAAACGCTCTGTTCTCTTCGCTGCTGTACGGGACAGCGCTGTCCGTTGCGAATGCCAAGGGATCACCGGTTGAAGTGGTGTTGGGCGTTCACAGCGGCGACCATGCCATCTATCCTGATTGCAGGCCCGAGTTTTACCGGGCGCTTGAGCACGCATTTGCTATCGGAAACTGGGACAGCGAGCGTGTGAAATTCACGCTCCCCTACCTCCATTCCGACAAAACCGGCATCCTCAGAGACGCCGAACAGGCCATCGAAACACTCGGGTTGGATTTCAACGAAGTCTTTCGCCGCACATTAACGTCCTATCAGCCCGATGCAGAAGGGCGTTCAGATGGAGCCACAGGTTCAGATGTTGAACGCATTCTCGCCTTCAACGCCATTGGAAAAATCGACCCTGTCGAGTACACCAAACCATGGCAAGAAGTCCTTGAGGATGCATTGCAAATTGAACGCATCCATCGGGACGAGGAATACAAAGAACGTCTGACAGAACTCCAGTACCATGTGACTCGAGAAGCAGGAACAGAGCGAGCCTTCACAGGCGAGTATTGGAACGAGAAACGAGCAGGAGAGTATCGATGCATTTGTTGCTCTACTCTCCTGTTTACATCGACCATGAAATTCGACTCCGGATGCGGATGGCCATCCTTCCATACAGAACACATCGATGCCAACATCCTTCGCGTTGAAGATTACTCTCACGGAATGCATCGAATCGAGGTTCGATGCAGCTCGTGCGATGCCCACCTGGGGCACGTGTTCAACGACGGTCCCGCTTCGTACGGTGGTGAACGGTACTGCATCAATTCAGCCTCCATGGTGTTTGAGGAACAGGACGGTGAACAGGCATGACAACAACGATTCGAAGATATGTAGAGACAGACACCGGGCACAGGGTCCCAAACCACAAATCAAAGTGCAGACACCTTCATGGCCACCGTTATCGTTTTGAAGCGGAAATTGAGGGAGATGTGGTGAACGTGTCGGGTGTTTCTGAGGAAGGGATGCTCATGGATTTCTCCGATGTCAGCAGCATCCTCATGGAGCACGTGCACGATGTCATTGACCATGCCTTTGTTGTCTATGAAGGCGATGCAGATGCCATAGCAGCCTGTCAGCACATGGGCGATTCACACCGTACAGTGATCGTGCCGTTTATCCCAACGGCTGAAAACCTTGCAAAGTGGGCGTTTGATGCCGTCGCCCCCCACATTAACTCGGCGTATGGTAATCGTCTCCGGTTGGTCGCTATGCATTGCAGGGAGACCCCAAAATCCGTGGCCACATGGCGCCCGAACCTATCGTAATTTACGCCGGTGTTCCTTCCGCCATGATTCGTCGCCAGCGGCAAATTCCATCGCTGTGGTCGCCTCAACAAGGGCACCGATCAACCGTGTTGATTCTTCGGTGCTTGGAGAACCTTTCAACAAGGTTCGTTTGAGGGTTTGCTCGACAGAGGAACGCCGTGCTTCTGAAGTTCCAGTCGCAGCAGAAAATTGCTCGATGGCTCTGATCAACATTTCACGTACTTTCGGTTCAAGGGATGGGTGGAGCGGGACGATGTCGGGCAGTCCGGGATCAACACCTTGTCGCTCAAGGACTCGAGACCGATGGACCTCGTACAGGACAGCGTTCACGGCGTGACTGAGATTGGCAATCGGGTATCCTTCCCACGTGGGGAGCGTGACGAAGAAATCGCACTGCTCGAGGTCTGAGGTCGAGAGCCCCTTGCCCTCTTCGCCAAAGACAACAGCAACACGGCCACCAGTCTGAGCCAATCGCTCAACCATGTCCCAAGGATACAGGAAATGGCGGAAGAGCGTTTTTTCCCCAACCTCACGCTTGCCGGAAGTTCCTACCACGGCCGAACAATCCGACGTGGCGTCTTGAATGGTATCGTAAACGTTGAGATCGTCAAGAAGACGGGCAGCATGTTTCGCTCGTGCTCGTGTCTCACCGTCCGTAGGGGAGCAGCGAGGATTGACCAATCGCAGGTCATCAAACCCGTAGTTTAGCATGCTCCGGCAAATGGCCCCGAGATTACCCGGGTGCGAGACGCCAACAAGGACAACGGTGAGGGCGAACGGCCCCGTTGGAAGTGGAATGTCTTGACGTTCGCCCATCGTTTATTCACCCTCCTCGCTCAGAAAAGCGGCAATCCAACGAGGGTCGCATGACTGATACAAAAAGAAGAGAAAACCGCCGTGTTCGCGATCAGCCATGACCAGCGAGCGTTTCCGAAGATTGTGCTGCTGGCGAAGATGGAGGATCAAGCGTTCGAGCTCTTCCTGGTCTTCTCCATGGACGCTGACCGGTTGACGGTCCCAGTCAACCCAAATCGGCACGCAAACACCATCAATCGGTGCGGCGTTGTCGGTAGCGGGTGACGTAGCCTGCAATCCAGTTGCGGAGCTTCTTCGATGAGACATCGGTGAGTTCGGACACCATGTGCTTGTTGTGGTCGAAATCCTCGGTGAATTTCTCACCGTGTTCCTCACAAAGACGGATGGCTCGGATTTTGATAAAACTTGGACGAATATTTCCCATGCATTTCACTCCTTCATCAATTTCACTTCAACGGGGAAGTCGGGTTCGTCGTGGCGAATGCACAAGAGACGTACCTTACGTGGTGGATTTTCAATACCGCGCTTCCAGATATGTTCGTTGACCTCGGGGTCAATGTAGAGTTCTTCATCCTCTCGCACCTTCAGATGGCGGATGACTTGCTCTCGAATGATTTGCATGGCGCGAGGTGCGCGCTTGTATCGGGTGATGTTCCATGCGTTGCGCAGAGGAACGATGAGTTCGGATTCATTGGGGCGTGCCATTCATCTCACCTCATCGCTGCAACTTGCTGCGTCGCCATTGGTGTCGCTTGGGGTGCGATACCGTGTTTCGGTCGGTCTTGAGCATGACCCATACGGGGACACGCCGGTTCTGCTTTCCTGCCTTCAAGAGGCGAATTTTCTTTGCTGCTGGCTTATTTTTTGACATTTCGAGCACCTTCTCAGATTCTCCTAACGGACGCATTGCTGCGGCTCTTGGACAGTTGTGTGAGGATCTGCTTTAGGGCAGCATCACTCATGGGGCTTTCGAAGCCACCTTGTTCGGCCATGGCGGCCAAATCGGCCTTGATCGAGGCTGCTCGCTTGGGTTCAACGAGGGCGATGCGAGCAAGGCGTGCTCGGGCGTCAGGCGTGAGATGACGACGAAGGATGGCCTCGACATTTGCAGTCTCAGCGGCGTGTTGTTGTGCTTGGGTTTCAGCTTCAAGTTGTTGAGCAGCCTGTGCCTTGAGTTGATCCTGAATTTCCTTCATGCGGCGTGCACGGAGAGCAGCCAACTCGTCATCGTGGTTGGCCGTCATGGTGGTCACGCTCTCACTTCCCGTGGTCAATACTTGGCAAGGCCGGGGTACTGTGCTTCGGCTTCTTCGCGAACGGAATGGGCCACGTTGTCAACGAGTTTCTGGCCGGCAGCCGTGATTCGGCGGCCTGAGTAAAGTTGCACTTTTCCGTCGACGCCTTCCACCTCTTTGGTGGGGACTTTTTCGACCAATCCGGCGTCCTCAAGTTGTTGAAGAGCCGTGCGGATGATGTGTCGCGAAGCAACGCCAGGCGTGTTGGGCATGGCGCCGTTGTCCTTCTTTCCGCCGAAGGCTTGGGCGAGGTGGGTGACACCGACTGGGCCGTTGCGAGCCACCTTACGGAGGATGGCGGCGGTGCGGAGGTACCACCAGTTGTCTTGGGTTGGCGGGCGCTCTCGGTCGACTGCCGTCTTGACATATTGGCCCCAGTCAGGCATGGAAATGGCCATTTGTTCAGCCATGGCTTCGGCAAGCGCCGGGTTGAAGAGGTCAGCGGGGATGTCATAGACGGTCGTCATCGTGATACACCAAGCAACTTGCCGACCGTCCGCCCCTATATGAAAACAGCGGGTCAAGCCCTCGTTCAGACCAAACCGATTTGTGCCATACAACCCATCGGATACAAGCCTTCTAAAACAGCCGTTCGTTGGTATGGTCAATGAAGAAAGCGTTGGCACAAAACCCCAACCTCTTGAGGACCCTGATTGGACTGTCCTTGACGCTGATCTTCATGCTGTCGTACGCTGTTTACGGCGCCACCGTATCTCCGTCGGTCTACATTTACCAAACCGAACCCACCGTTGATCAATACAACGCTGCTGAAGCCGACCAGGACGTTGTTCGAACCTATGACGAGGAGACCAACACCACCACGTGGGCATGGCAAGTCATCGCCAACGATGCCAACCTCACATGGGTGAACATCACAGCCACAGAATTAGCTCCCGGAGCCGTACTGAGAGTGACCAATGTCGCCATGCTCTACAGTCATGAACTCCTCGGGAACACCTACGACCTTCAAAACCCTCTCGAGGAAGAATTCTCATGTGCCGATTTGTGTGATTACGCATCCTCCCACGAGCGAACGTCTGAAGACGGGGGCACCATTGAATTCCACGCATTGACATCCGTCGACCCTGCGCGACGGTCCAACGGATCCATCTTTGCTGAAGACCTCGCAGAGGCAGAAGAAAAAGCACGAAACGCCATCGCTTACACCCACTCACCATCGATCATCAGAATCGAAATCGTGGAGGAAGGAAATCGAACAACAGAACCGAGCATTTCTGCAGAAACCGTCAATGAAGCGTTTGGCAGCGTCGAGGTCTTTTCCGTCGATGCAGGGACCGAATTCCTTTGGGCACTGGCGGCCGTCGTTGGGTGTTTCTCGATGGTCCTGATTCCGTCCTTCACCGTGTATTTTGCCGCCCGGGCGAAAGAAAAGCGAGACGAAGCGAAACTTGAGTTGGCCAAAGCCCAAGTTGAAGCCACGTTCGAGGCGGATGATGCTTGAAAAAAGCACGACATTGGCACTAAATAGATAGACCAACATACCCCAAATGTGGGGCCGATGAAATCCGCTGCAACCGCGCTCGTGCTGTTGTTCGTCTTGAGTTCGATGTCCGTCGCGGGCCCTCACCTTCTTGCCGAACAAACGGTGTACCGGAGTCCAACCAATCCAACTGGCGTGGACCTCCGAGTTGTATCCGTGAGCGTGGAATACACCAACAGCGCCGACGAGGCGAAGTACAAGATGTTCTCATCAAACCATCCAATCTTAGGGTTCAATCGCCCTGCAGAGCTCTTTGTCATCGATGGTATGGTCAACACCTCAGCGAGCCTGACCATCACGGTCGAAAACATCGGAACGGCCACATCTGGAACCATTGATGTGAACGTACTGCTGCTCCATGACGACTACGACTACTTCGAATTCGCCAATACGACCGTCCAAATGGCGGCCCTTCAGGGAGGAAGCAGTAACACGGTCAACGTACAGGTTGTTCCGGGCTATGCAGGAAACCACACCCTCGCGGTTCAAGCAACCCCCACGGTTTCCGACGACAATCCAAACAACAATGCACGTCAGCAACCGTTTACCGTTGGCCATACCTACTTCAATTGCGATTCTTCAACTGCGTGGTCGTTTGGAAGTGGCTGGATGCTTTCAACCGACACATCAATTTCACAAGGGCGAAGTTGCCATGCTGGAAATGGACAATCGTCGAATTACAACAACAACGTGATCGCTGCCTTGACCACGCCCGTGATGGACATGTCGGACGCGCTCAACAACCCATCAAGGACCAACGGCGTCTCGTTTTTCTACACCGGCTCAACGGCAGTGAACGATAAACTGACCATCCACGGAAAAAACGCCTTCGGCGCATGGTCCGAGGTGGGCTCGATCACAGGGACGATCGACAACGTCTTCACGGACGGTGCAAACTGGCAAACGTTCAGCGTATCGAACAAGGGTCACAACTCACCGTTGATTCCGGTTGCCGATGAGTTGTTTCATGCCAACTCGCAGTTCAAGTTCGAGTTTACGTCCGATGCTACTGGAACGGACATTGGCTTTTACATCGATGACATCGTTTTTGTCTACGAACAGAAGGTACGTCCCGAGGAGTTTAGTGTCTCTGCACAGGGCATCTCAACCAACGGAGCCATTCCGGGTGAATGGGGTAACATCTCCCTCAACATCGTCAACACCGGAAACATCTCTGAAACGTTCATCCCCCGCTTGGAGGGCCTGCCCCAAGGGTGGAATGCTTACTACACGAGACCATCTGGCACGAGTTTTGATCCGAATGGAGGATTGCTTTCTCGCCCTGGTGAACCTGCCAGTTTCAGCATCATGATTCAACCCGACGCAAATGCCAGCCTCGGATTCCAGCAAATGACGGTCAACATCACATCGGTACAATACCCAAGTGTATATGCCGTCCTCCCAGTACAATTTTTGGTCAAAGCCGACCGAATTCCCGTGATTATTCCGCCGCCCGTTAGACCCAGTTGTCCACCTGGATACACGTGTACCTTCGAAGTCGGATTAACGAACGAAGGCGGAGCCACGGATGTCTTTGATGTGTCTCTGGACACAACGACCATCCCGAATGATTGGAGCGTTGGTTTAGCGTGGAGTCAAGACAGTTCGGTGTTGCTCCGACCCAACGAAACGGTCCAAGCCCTGTTCACACTGATGACACCCTCCGACGCTGCGCCTGACACCGTCGTAGAATTTGATCTCAGCCTGACCTCACAGAACGATACATCGAGAAGCGATGTCAAGACCATTCCCGTCTCTGCGTCCATGGTGAGCATCGCCGACGTCGCCCTCGACTTGGACGATGAAGGAGATCTCCGCTACGTTGATGCGGGGAGTCAAGTGGTTCTGAAATACACCATTTGGAACAATGCAACGCGGCAAGATATCTTCTCGATGCGAGTTGATGTTGAGCAACTCGGAGAATGGACCGTCCACCAACCGACACGCCCGGATGCTGTATTGAATCCTGGAGCGACCACCACGTTTGAGATTACGATCGACGTTCCTGCAGACGCACGGGCAGATGATGCAGGACCGATGATCACGCCTGTTCTTGAATCCAAGCGCAGTTTCATGGAAATTGAGGGCGAGTCTTACGGCGGATTACGCGTGAAGGCCGTTCATGACCTCAACCTCGCGTTGATTGATGCACCTACGAAACTGAAACCAGGCGTCCCCAACGAACTGCAATGGCGTATCGGCAACGATGGAAACGGACCCGCCATGGCCGTCATCCAACCCATTGATGTCAACGAAGCGTGGGATTGGTGGCTCCAACGGGATGGCGTCAACATCACAGGGGCCATTCGTCTTGATGGAACGCCGGAGGACCCGAACGAGCAAAACATCAGCCTGTGGTTGTTGATTCCTCTGGATTCACCTGCAGGTGGATTGAACACCATCACGGTTGAACTCTTGCATCAAAACGGGGAAACAGACCTCACCTCAGAGAACAACGCCGTCGAGGTCATCATGTCGACTGAAGCGGTTCGGATTCCTTCGTTGCAACTCATCGATCAGAGCACTGCTGCCATGGCAGGCACAACCATCTTCGCACAGGCCATCATCCAAAACGATGGGAACGCACCTGAATCGGGATTGACGTCCGTCGGCCGTGTCTCATCCACGCCACCTGTTCCTGGCCTCGTTGTGTTCTACAGCGTGGAAGGGGCTGACCTCCCGGTCAATGCGCCTTCGCCCTTGCTCATCGGCGCAGGTGGTTCTCAGGTTCTTCAGCTGGAGGTCCTCATTCCAGAGGACGCATCGTTGAACACCCGGTTTGTTCTTGAATTCGAAATCCTAGGTGTGGTGGACGACGAGGGTTTACCCGTGCAGATGAAAACACAAGCCCTCGTCATGCTCAACCAACAGCGAAGCCTTGAGTCAGAAGCCGGGCTGATGATCGAAGGCGCCACACCACATGGAACGGCTACTCCCGTTCAGGTGAACGTGACTTCCAAGTCAACCATGAACGAACAGATCGTTGTGAACATGGAGGGGGAGCTTGGGTGGCAGGTCACGTGCAACAAAATCTTGGTGAATCAAACTGGTGTAGAGGTGATGCTTTCTCCAGGCCACATCACGCCACAATTAACGAATCAACGGTGTGAAATTTTGCGCCTCGAGGGTCCACAACAAGGTGAACTGACCGTCACGGTTTCAACCCTTGACGGCTTCATGCTCAACACTCACTCGATGACACTTACGTTTGAACCAGCACCTGAAACAGACACGATGAGTGGTGCCCTTGTGGCGGCCGGAGGAGGTGGGTTGCTGGCCGTGCTGGCATTGACGGTGCTCTTCATGCGAAGGCGACCGAATGGAACGATGGAGTATGAGGAAGAACGCCAAGAAGGCGCACAGCCGGCTGGACCACCGGTTTCGACCGCAACAACGGCAAAAGAAGTCCCAGAACTCGAAGATCTATCCAGCCACACCGAAACACAGAGCGACGGCCATCCAGCCGCATCCGGGCCACCGGTCCCAGAGGGTGGCATCCCAGCAGGATGGACCGAAGAGCAGTGGCAGTATTACGGACAGCAATACCTTGATGGGACCTTGTGAGAAGCCCACGTCATGGCCACCTACCCGCCTGCGTGGTATGCCCTTTGGGTGGTGGTCGCTGCATGCGGTGTTGGAACATGGTACCTGCGGCATTTTTCCACACGCGTTCAAACAACCCGCACCGTTGCACTTCTCGGAACGGCTGCAATGCTCACGCTCCTCGCATGGACGTGGGCTGAATTCTGAGGTGGTTGAATGGAAGGTTTGGCAGGACTTGAAGACCACCCGCTCGCCACGCAATATCCGTGCCGAACACCCGTCTGGTGGGCGAGAATTGGAGATGTTCACAAAGACCCCAATCTCGTGGGCGTGAGCGGTCGTAATATTGTACTACGGATTCCGAAACAATTCGGTAGGATTGAGGGTTGGTTTGCGAAGGTTCTCAGGGCGCCAAAAGAGATACGACGTCCTCTCGACCAGATGAACAGTTTGCTCTGGGAACTGTGTGACGGCTCTCGAACATTTGGTGAAATTTGTGAGGTGATGGATGAAGTCTTCCACGAAAATATTGCACCGGTCATGCAACGAACGGCTGCTGCCATTGGGTTGTTTCAATCAAACAACTTGGCACTGATGCTCGAAGAGCCCCTCAACGGACGCTGGGCGGTGGGGCCCGGCATCACGCCAAACCACCAAACGCTGTCAACGCTACCAGATGACCACGGTTATGATTGGGGTCCACTTGATGGGGAAGCACCCTGATCGGCCATCGGTTGCTCGTCAAGTGGTGACCAAACGAGGCGGAATCCCAAGCCATCGCTGATTTTGTCTTCGGCTGCGAACGAACGAGAACGGTTGCGGGTTGAATCGCTTTCGGTGAACCAAGCTCCTCCCCGAACCACGTAGCGATTCGAAGCATCTCGAACGTGCGGATGTTGGGTCCTCCCACCTTCGTATGAATTTGCCCAGTGGTCGCTGCACCACTCATTGACAAGACCGTTCATGTCGTACAACCCCCACGGGTTCGGTTTTTTGAGACCCACTTCGCGGGTTGAGCCACCGGAATTTCCAGCATGCCAACCGTGCTCGTCCAGTTCAACATCCTTGTCCCCAAACCACCAGCGACCGGATGTTCCGGCGCGAGCAGCATATTCCCATTCAGCTTCGGACGGTAACCGCCATTCGCCCAACAATCCGAGGAAAGATTGACCTTCAGATCGCACATTCAAACGTTCAATAAACTGCATGATATCTTCATGACTGACCTGTTCAACCGGCCTGAGTCCAGCGCTCCATCCCTCCTGAAATTTCGAGGGGTTTGAACCCATGACATCCGACCATTGTGCCTGAGTTACGGGACGTTCACCGAGAAAGAACGGCTCGATGATCAGCACTTCCGTGGCAGGCTGTTCATTGGGATGGCCTCGGCCGCTCTCGTCACCCATCGTGAAGGCTCCGGGTTCAATGAGGCGGTACACTGAACCGTACTCGTCCGTGAACGACGGCGTCGGCGTTTCGGGGGAAACCATATCACGCACGCAACTTTTCTGCAGCGGTCATTACAGACTCAACGAGGGTTTCTAGTCGCCCCGTTAGTGCCTCGTCATTCAATCGACCTTCATCGTCGAACGCCTCTTTGACGTGACCGACAGCCAACTGCTCGGGAACGGGCCAACCATGGAGCCACCTCAGGGTGATCCGCATATGGTTGAGTGTGTTGGCGTTGGTGACACCGCCAAGCGTTGACATCAGACCGAAGACCTTCCCGCCGACATGCTTGTCGTACATCCAGTCGAGGGAGTTTTTCATCACACCCGACATGGTCCCATGGTACTCGGGAGAGGAAAGGAAAAACGCATCACAGGATTCCAACAATGTTTGGAAAGCCTTGACGTTGGGATGAGTCCAGCACCCTTCTTCACCGACCAGGGGAAGGGGCTGTTCCGCAAGGTCCCAAAACACGACTTCAGCACCACGAGCGGCAGCGATGTTCAGCGCTTGATTGACCAACATGCCGGATTTCGAGGTGGCACGGTACTCCCCAGCGAGACCCAATATCTTCAGGGGTTGTCCTGACATGATTCCCGCACAGGGCAGCATGACTTGAATGTAAGGTTCGTCTGTATGGTCAAGGAAAAGCAAGACTTATGCATGGTTTAACGGTGGTTTTCGGTGCGGTGATGCGTGATGGTTGCCAACGACGATTCTGAAAGCGTGCCGAGCGATGACAGCGACGCACTGGATGAAGTAGCGTTGGCATCAGTCAACCAAGCGCTTGAAGCCGTGGAAAACGAAGAGGTCGTGGATGAGGTGCTCCACCAAGAAGAGCCACCTCAAACACCTCGCAATGTCATTCCGGAACTCGAGGACGTCGAGGACCCTGAGGAAATGGTCCAGGTGTTGCTCACCGTGGGTGAAGAACGGAGCCGACGAGGGGATGTCAAGGGATCACTTGCTGCGTTTAACAAAGCCATCGCCCTCGACCCGTCATGCGACATGGCATGGTTCAACAGAGGCGTGCTTCTTGAGGCACAACAGGACGCTCGAGGGGCGCGCCAATCGTTCCAGATTTGCCTTGATTTAAACGACCAACACGCTCCTGCCACAGCGAACCTCTCCATTTTGCTCGAGCGCATTGGGGATTTGGAAGGTGCATACGAAATGGCGGGGAAGGCGTTGACATTCTTCCCCGGACACCCGGCATTGGTCGCGCTCCAAGAGCGTTGCAAGGACAGTGAAATTGCTGTATCCATCGAAGCGATGCAACCTTCCGTAGAAGTGACCCAAGCGGTTGACATGGCTGTCGTGGAAGAGATTGCCGAGGAAGCGGGTATTGAAAATCCCGAGGACTTGCTTAACGAAGCCGTGCATCACGACCATGATGAGGATGCTACGCTTACCGTCGAAGAACTTCAGAGCGCAGCTGAAGTCGTGGTGGCCCAGCAAGATGTGCTCCGAGAGGTTGAGCAGGTCGAGCCAGAACCCGAACCTGTGCCGGAACCGTCGGAACCCGAGATTGATCTTGATGACCTGGTTGAAACGGCGACCAACAGCATCAAAGAAGGTGATCCAAAGCAGGCCCTGGAACTGCTCAAACCGCATTTGAAAACCATCGCCGCTCAACACGCTGGTGCCTGGCGAATCGCTGGAGGAGCGATGGCACGACTTGACCTTGATAATCATGCCATCGCAGCGATGACGCATGCACAAAACCTCGAACCGAGCCATGCACCGGGGTGGTTCAACCTCGGGTCGGTCCAACAGCGTTCGGAGCTCGTCCAGGAAGCATTGGCTAGCTACAAGCGTGCCATCGAAGTCGACCCAGCTTACGAAAAAGCAGGCGAAAAGATGGCAGCCTTAGCGCAAGAACACGGACGCATTGAAACCTACATGGAAGCCGCACGATTGCTTCTTGGAATGAACGCCCACCATGAAATCCGTGAACCATTCGTCGCCATGCTTCTCCAACTCGCGCAAGGTGAAAGCGACATCATGGACCAGGTAGCGGGTCTTCCACCAACGTTGCCGGCTGGTCCCGAAATGGCTCAGGAAGCGTTGGGATTGTTGGACGACACACCGTCATCACAGCGAGCCCTTGCCCTTTCGCTCAGCCTCCAGCACAGCGACGCCGTGTTGATGTGGAAATCACTGATTCAGCAAGAACCGAGTGAACCAAACCACTGGACTGGCCTTGCTCGGTCGCTTGAGCAAGCCGGTGATTTGGAGACGGCTGCGAAGTGCCATGCCAAAGCAGCTGCTATGGGTGGCACCTCCATCGAAGCAGCGTCAACAACCGTTTTCCAAACGCCTCAAATTGAGGAGCACGTGCAAGCCGATCCAACGGCGTTGACCAACGACGAACCTGCCACGGTCGCTCCTGACCTCCTCGCCGCACCGCAACCCGTCGTCATTCAAGACGCTACGCCTCAACCTGAACCCGTGGCTGCTGTGGCAGATGCTTCCCTTCTCCTCACGCCGATGGAGCCACAGCCGAGGACCGAAGCAGCGCCATCGCCTCAAGTTGACTTGGCCAAAGCAGCCCTCGACGCAGCTCAAACAGTCTCCCTCAATACCCCACAATCCACCTCATCCAATGCGATATCAAACCAAGACGTGGCGTGGTTTAACCAAGGGGTGCAGCTCATTGATGACAAGAAGTACAAGGAAGCCCTCTCGTGTTTTGACCGAGCACTACCCGCCTTTGCGGGCGATGATGCTATGATCATCCGCATCCTCAACAACCGCGGCAATGCATACTACTTCCTTGAGGACTATCCTAAATGTGTAGAATCCTATCACCAAGCCATGCTTATTCGCCCAACCGAAGTCAGAGGCGAGACCTTGTACAACATGGGCACCGCTTATGCAGAAATGGAGCGATACAACGACGCCATCAAGTGCTTTGAACAAGCGATGCCCAGGGGCTTAAGCGATGAAGCAAAGCGACGTGCAAAGGACCAAATCCGGCGGTGCAACATTCTCCAGAAGGCCCTCGACAAGAAGCGGAAGAAGCGATGATGGCGTTCGCAAAAGTGGTCACATTGAAAAACGGTGGCGAGGTGGAGTAAACATGGACTGCGGCACCTGCGACTCAGCCCCAACTTTGCAAGTTCACGCCCCCGAGGTTGTTGACGTCTCGTTGACCATGACGGACAAAGCAACGTCGATGCTCGAAGACGCCTTCGGCGATGACCGTAGCCACGCCCTGTTGGTGGGTGTTCTCAGCGGTGGTTGCTCCGGCTACATGTACGACTTGCAAATTGTTGAATCAACCGAAACACCCTGCCAAGAACTGAACATCAACGGGTTCCGCGTCCTCGTTCCATCTGCTTCGAGCCACCTTCTGAACGGCATTGAAATCGACTATGTCGACCGATTAATGGGTGGCGGGTTCAAAATCAACAACCCGAATGCAAGCTCATCGTGTGGCTGTGGCGAATCCTTCTCTTGAGGACCCACCATGGGCATGGCACGGCATGAAGCCTATACGCTGCTTCTGCAGGGTGAACACACTCTTGAATTCATCAACGGACTCTCAACCAACCTCGTAACCGGCCCCTGTACCACAGTGTTCACCAACCGAGCGGCACAGATTGTCGATGTCTGTGAAGTGATTCCAGTCGGCGACAATGTAGCGCTGGTGGGTTTTCACCCGCAAAAAGACCAACTCATCAAGCACCTAAGCGATCGGATTCTCGGTCAACCCATCTCCATGAGTGATATTTCAGATCTCAACGATGTCTTCATCGGACTCCCCGATGAACCGCATCCGCCGGGAACCACTGTTCATCAAAGTCACTTTGGCACGATGTACGTCATCCCCAAAAAATTGGAGCACGAACCAACGTGGACAGACGACGAGTGGACGGAGCACAGAATTGCCAACATGGTACCGTTTTACGGACACGAGATCACTTCCAATGTGCATCCACTCGCTTGCGGATTGGGCGATTTGGTTCATCCACAGAAAGGATGCTATGTCGGCCAGGAAGTCCTGACGAGAATGCGAAGCCGGGGGAAGTTGGGCCGTCGGTTATCCAAGGCAGAGAATCCAGCGGAAAACGCCACCACGGTGGGAACGAGTCACAGTCTGTTGCTTGAGCGTATTCAGTAGCCCAAGACATCCTTGAGTTGACCCTTGTAGAATTCACCCGAGCCCTGGAGCGAAGAGAGTTCACCATCGGTAAGGTCGAGTTCAAAGATTTGTTCAACGCCGTTCGCACCGATAATGCAAGGAACGCCGATGTACACATCGCTCAAGCCGTACTGTCCTGTCAGAAGGCATGAGGCCGGGATCAGGCGTCGTCGGTCGTTCAAGACAGATTCAGCCATCACTGCTGCAGCAGATCCTGGGGCATAGAAAGCAGAGCCTCGCTCCAGCAATTTGACGATTTCTCCACCGCCACCGGCTGTGCGGGCACTAATGGCTTCAATGCGTTCCTCCGACATGAGCTGAGTGATGGGGATGCCCCCTACCGTGGTGTAGCGAGGAAGCGGTACCATCGTGTCGCCGTGACCCCCAAGCACCATGGGCGAAACATCCTCCTCTGCACAGTTGAGTTCAAGCGCAATGAAATGGGCCATTCGGGCACTGTCGAGGACACCAGCCTGGCCGATGACTCGCTCGGGAGGGAATCCTGTGACTTGCTGCATGTGGTAGGTCATCAAGTCAAGTGGGTTGGTAACCACGATGACCACAGCGTCGGGTGCGTGTTCCTTGATGCCTGCTCCAACCTGTGAGACGATGTCGGCGTTCTTGCCGATGAGATCCTCCCGGGTCATGCCGGGTTGACGGGGGAAACCTGAGGTGACGACAACCACTTCGGCACCTGCAATGTCGTTGTAATCCGCCGTGCCCGTGATGGTCCCGTCGTAGTTCAGGACGTTGGCGTTTTGGGACATGTCGAGGGCCTTGCCTTTTGCGAAGCCTTCGTAAATGTCGAGGAGAACGATGTCGGCCACCTTCATCTGTGCGAGCACAAATGCACAGGTAGCGCCTACATTTCCTGCCCCAATCACCGCAATTTTCCGTCGTCCGCTCGCCATGGTCTTCACCTATCACCCACGACCTAAGGCGCTCAGTCCATAAGTCAAATGGTAAGGGGGGCTGGTCTTGTTTCGCTGTGGTCGAAACACAGGGTGCAGCATTGGCAGGCGTGGCATCTAAAAACCTCCTTCAAGTGGCCGATTTGCACCTACCCTTTCGGAGGTGCCGTTCGTAGGTGAAAGCATGAAACTTGGTGTCCCAAAAGAGCCCGAAGGCGAAACCCGTGTTGGTATCGTTCCATCAAGCATGAAGAAACTCGCCAAGGCAGGATTCGAGGTCTTCATTGAAGCCGGTGCAGGACATGCCGCCAACTACCATGATGCGGAATACGAGGCCGCTGGTGCCTCCATTGTCTCTCGAGCCGAAGCATTGGCTTGTGAGAACATTGTTTGTATCCGTTTCCCCGGTGTTGATGGCATCGCAGCAGGCACCAACCTGGCGTGTGTCTCCGATCCGTTCCGCCACCCAGAATACGTCAAGGCCTGCATGGACGCTAGCATCACACTCCTCTCGATGGACATGATTCCACGACGCCTTTCCCGTGCACAATCCATGGACGTGAACTCCAGCCAAGACAACTTGGCAGGCTACAAAGCCGTGCTCCTTGGAGCCGCTCAAGTGCCAAAGGGCATCCCCATGATGACCACCTCGGCAGGTACCATTCGTCCGGCAAAGGTCGTGATCATGGGCAGCGGTGTCGCAGGCCTCCAAGCCATCGCCACCGCCAAGCGACTTGGTGCCGTCGTGTTCGCCTCCGATGTTCGTAAGTCAGCTGCAGAGCAGATTGAGTCCGTCGGCGGACGCTTCATCGAAGTTGACGGAATGGACGACTTTGAGGATGAATCCGGCTACGCTAAGCCGCTGACTCCAGAGTTTATCCAAAAAGTCAACGATACGGTATGTGGTGTCGCCGCTGACGCTGACATCATCGTCACCACGGCCCGAATTTTTGGTCGCCCCGCCCCCATCACCGTCCCCTCTTCGGCTGTTGCCAACTTCAAATCAGGTGCCGTTGTGGTCGACATGAACGCCGATGTTGGAGGAAACTGTGAGGATACCGTCCAAGGCGAAGTCATCACCACCGAGAACGGTGTCATTATCGTTGGAACGTCCAATCTCCCCGGCACCCTTGCTAACACTGCATCCATGCTCTACTCAAACAACTTGACGACCTTCTTCACTTCACTCGTCGACAAGGAAACGGGAGCAGTGGTGATTTCTGACGAGGACGACATCCTTGTTGGTGCGCCTGAAGGCTCCGATTTCTATGTAAACGGCATGGGTGGCGTGCTGATCTGCAAAGACGGCGCCATTCATCCAAAGCAAACTCGCCTTGCGGGGGTGGTTGAATGATTACGGAAGCCTCACTGATTGCCAACTTGACCTTGTTTATGCTCGCTATTTTCCTTGGATTTGAACTCATCACCAAGGTTCCGGCCACGCTCCATACACCGTTGATGAGCGGTGCCAACGCCATTTCCGGGATCAGTGTCGTGGGTGCCCTGCTCGGTGCTAACGTGGCGTATGCTGGTGGCGACACCTTGGTTTCAGGGCTGTTGGCCTTCGTGGCCGTGGTCCTTGCAATGATCAACGTTGTCGGTGGGTTCGCTGTAACCAACCGGATGCTGAACATGATTGCCGGCAAGAACAGGAGGGCTTGAGATGGAGGCATGGATCCCTCTTGGCTATCTGCTCTCTGCAGCCCTGTTCATCTTCGGTTTGAAAAAACTGGGGCACCCCCGAACGGCTCCTCGCGGAAACCAATACGGCGCCATGGGCATGCTCGTGGCAGTGTTGACGACCATCGTGGACATGCAACTCGCATCTGGTGGTATGAACTGGGAACTCATCATCGCCGGCCTGGTGGTCGGTTCCGTTATCGGCATCATCATGGCCATCAAGGTCGAAATGACCGGGATGCCAGAACTCGTGGCCCTGTTCAACGGATTTGGTGGCGCAGCTTCAGCCTTGGTGGCCCTCTCCGAGACTTGGAAGTACATCGAAGGCTCTGCCGTCGTTCCTGAAGGATTGACGCTTCAAGTCATCATGCTCGCTGCCGGCCTCTCTGCCCTTGTCGGATGGATGACCCTGACCGGCTCCATCTTGGCCATGTTCAAACTCAAAGGTGGCATTGAGATCTTTGGGAAATGGTTCAGCACACCCACGTGGGGTCCTTCGTGGCTCAACCCTGTCAAAGTCATCCTCACGTTGAGCGTTCTCGCCCTCATCGTATTGGCCATTGGCGAACCAACGAACACGGATTACCTCTGGGCCATTATCGGCATCTCATGCCTGCTCGGTGTTGTCCTCGTGCTTCCCATCGGTGGTGCCGATATGCCCGTGGTTGTCTCGCTGCTCAATTCTCTTTCGGGTATTGCAGCCGCCTTCACTGGATTCATCATCAGCAATCCTGTCCTTATCGTCGCAGGTTCACTGGTTGGTGCTTCGGGATTGATCTTGACCTTCATCATGTGCAAGGCCATGAACAGAACGCTGCCAGATGTGTTGTTCAAGTCCTTTGGAGGAACCACAAAGGAAACGGTGACCCGAACCAAGGTTGGTTCAGATCCTGATGAAGTCGCCATGATGGTGGACGGTGCTCAAAAGGTCATTATCGTCCCAGGCTACGGTATGGCCGTGTCTCAATGTCAACATCAGGTGAAAGAATTCGGTGATTTGCTCGAAGAGAAGTTCGATACCGAGGTCAAGTACGCCATTCACCCTGTAGCTGGCCGAATGCCCGGTCACATGAATGTCCTCTTGGCTGAGGCCAATGTTCCTTACGAACAACTCATCGAGATGGATGAAATCAACCCTGAATTCCCTGAGTGCGATGTCGCCGTCATCATTGGTGCCAACGACACGTGCAACCCTGCCGCACGTACGGGTGAGGGTCCACTTGCAGGCATGCCCATCATCGACGCCGATCAGGCACGAACGGTGGTCATCATCAAGCGCTCCCTCTCGGTAGGCTACGCCGGTGTTGACAACGACCTCTTCTACATGGACAAGACCATGATGCTCTTTGGCGATGGCAAGGCCATGATGACCGGTTTGAACAACGCCATCAAAGAGATTTGAACACGGTGTTGAACCCGCATCATGAAGCAACATTGAAAGAGCGGGGACCGGTGGAAAAAAACAGGTGAGACGATGCGTCGCAACTTCCGTAACATTTCGTTGATGGTTGTTCTCTCTTTGATGCTCGTCGCCCCGGTCTTGGGCAATCCAAACGGCCCCCCATGGGACGCCGGTGGTGGCAACCTTGTCATCGAAACTGGCTGCACGTGCCACGGTGGCGGCGCTCCATCGACGGAAGTCGTGGTGTCGGTGTCGGGCGTCCCTCGCGCATACAATGTCAGCGAAACGTACGAGTTTACGATCAGCCTTCAACACGCCTCGAACGACGGTGGTGGCTTCCTCTTCTGGGATGGAGGAATCGGCACACTCACCGCAGGCGAGGGCAGCCAATCGGTACCCGATGAACCGGGTGCTCTTTCCCAATCCGAGCCAGGCAACGATTGGGTTGTCCAATGGACGGCTCCCAGCGAAGACGCGGGACCCGCAAACTTCCAACTGGTCGGCAACGCTGTCAACGGCGACGGTGCGCCCAACGAAGACGACAAGTGGAACATCCTGACCTTCACCGTTTCCGCACCGGGTGCAACCGAAATCGCAACCGATGAGGACATTTCGCTCCGCACGATCAGCGTGGGTGATTACGATTCACTGTTCGTTGCTGAAGAAGACCCGGAGGCCGTTGAGGCGGAGCGTCAAGAAGGCATTGCACACGACTTCTTCGCAAACGGCAACCTCTACTATTGGACGACGCTGTCCATGATCATCATCGCCGCAGTCATCCAAGGTGAATTCTACGAGCGCAAGTTCGGTGGAGGTCCAACCCATCTGGACAAGAGCCTCGCCGTCCCACAAGGCCTTCGCCGAGGTGCACTGGCCGCCGCCCTTGCGGTGTTGTTTGCTTACCTCGTCGACAGCGGCCAACCATGGGGCTACGGCCTTGTGGCAGGTATGTTGACCCTGTGGGCGATCTACGGTGTGTACAGAACCATCGTTCAAGCACGAGCTCCCAAGCAATACACCGATCTTGTTTGAGTGAAGCACCATGGCGGTCCTTCTCGAACAGGACCTGCAACAACCCGTACAGGTTCACCTGAACGAATTGACCTGGAGAACCACGGTTGTCTTCGCCACCGTCTCGTTGTTCACGCTTGCATGGTCCGTCATGGTCGATGATGTGCTCGACATCGTTCTGCAAAACCTCAAACCGTGCCCGGGCGAATGCCTGAACGTCTACGACCCTGCACAATGGAGTGCTGTTCGATGGCTGACTTCGCTACTGTTAGCTGCACTCTCCTCCTTGCCGCTCATTGCCTTTCATGTCCTTCAGTTCTCAAAACCCGGATTGTTGCCAGGTGAATACCGTGCGTTGCGGACATGGATGCTCGCTCTTGCTCTTGGACTGGTGGGCATCGTATACATGCTGGTCAAATACTGGCTTCCTGCGCTTTATGATGCAGGATTCACCCAACACAACAACGCAGGTTTGGCCGCTCAATACAGCGCTATTGACATGTTGCTCGTTGCAGCGTTTTGTGTCTGGGCCGCTATGGTCGTTGCGGCCACCTGGACCGCTCTGGTCGTGATGGGGCGCCTCGGTGTTGTCAATCGGACGACGGCCGATGTATGGCGACTTCGTTTGTACGGCGTTGGTAGCCTGTTGTTGGCCCTTTCTACACCTGACCATGCACAACCACTGCTCCTCCCGCTACTCGCCACCTACTGGACCTCATCAGAGTTGATCGGGCAACGGTGGCTGAAGGCCCAACCATTGGCCCAGGGGTATGCCGTTGAGCGGTTGGACAGGGAGGGGCGACGGCAACGCATCGCTTTGGTGGACTGTTCTTGTGAAGGAGCAAACGCACATCACGGTAACGCCAATATTGAGGGCTGCTCAACCGTGATGGTCGATGGTATATGCACTTCATCATCTGCTCGAACCTCAGTTTTGGAGCACCTTATTCAAGCCAGTATCACCGATGCCGTCATCACAGGTTGCGATGGCAAGCCTTGTCCGAAGCCATTCATCGAAAACATCGATCACCTCGGCATACGCCTCCACGGCCTCAATCTCATGGCCATCCAGAACCATCGGGTCTCCAACCCAACACCAAACCTCGACGTGCGTGTTGGATTGAACGCGCTTCCATCCCTGTTTACCGAAAGCGCACGGCAGCAAAACCTGGCCAAGTTGATTGAGGAAAACCAGTACATCAAGGCTGTTGAGATCGAAGGCCAAGAACTCAACCATTGGTCATCCCACTACTTGGACATCGACCATGTGCTCTACCCAAGCACTCAGTAGAACTTGAGCGTAAACATACAAACGCAACGAAGGTTCAAACACTCATCCGTTGAGAACCTTCCATGAGGAGGGTCGCTGCTGCGCTCATGGCCTTCCTGTTCATCGGTGCGTCCATCTGGATGTTTCTCAATGAGGAGACCGTCGAATCATGGCTGACACAGCAAGTTGTGAACCAGAGCGAAGAAAGCACTCCTCAACTCCCCCTTCAGGACAATGAATCATGGTTGGTGGTGGTGGTTGACTTTGAGCAACACCCGGCTGGGGAAGGCTGGGGTCCTGAGGAAGCCCAAACGATGCTAGACCAGGCCGTAGTTCCCTACATGGAGCAACTCTCAGGTGGCGTCACCCAACTGGAAATTGACGTGCACCAAACGGTCGTACGAGCGACCGGAGCGATGAGTGATTACGGCCGCGATGAAAGCGGGAAAGACACGGGATCGGACGGTCGCTTCCTGCCCAGTGCACTGGCAGAAGAGGCCGTTCTCGGCGCCAAACAAATCGTTGACTGGGCGAGGTATGACCTCGATGGCGACGGCCACATTGACCGTTTTATGGTCCTCCATACCACAAAAGGACAAGAAGAAAACCCCGGAGTCTCGAACCGAATTTGGAGCCATTACACCGAATTTGAATCGCCCATTGAGTTAGGGGAAAGCCTCTCGATTGGCCACTACACCATGGCGAGTCTCCAAACAGGAACCAGTGGAATTGGCACCATTATTCACGAAATGTTGCACCAGATGGGTGCCATCGATCTTTACCCCGTCCACGATGAAGTCAATGCTCAATCATGGAAAGGTCCCGGGGATTGGGACATCATGGCCAGTGGAAATTGGAACGGTGGAGGCCGATGGCCCGCCATGCCCACGGGTGCCAATGTTGAACTGGTTCGCCCACAGCGGGTTGAGACACTCAATCTCGAGTGGCCTGATACAGCCTCCAATCCATGCCTTGGGCCAACGGTGCCACTCGTTGGTGTCAGTGAGGGAGGTTCCATCCTGAAAATCCCGATTGCTCAGGATGAAGCTGTGTTCATTGAACGTCGGTCCGATTCCGGCTATGACTCACGCTTACCGGGCAACGGTGTGTTGGTGTCGTATCAGGACCTCAGTGTCGGCGACATGGAACGAAACGAAGTCAACACCAACCCCAATACGCCCTGGTTGAAGATCATCGAAGCCGATGAGGGCGATGATTTGGTTCGGGGATCCAATCAGGGTGAAGCCTCCGACCTCTTTCTCAACAACACCACCTTTGGTGCCGAGGGCGTAACCATTCGAACCCATGACGGCGTGTTGGTGCCTTGGGTGGCCACCATCAACGGGGAAGACAACATGACTGTGTCCTTCGAAGCTCCATCCTGCTCATCCGGGTTCGAGGTCAACATGGACGACCATGGAAGCACCGTTTTGCCGGATCAATCGCCTAACATCGACCTCATTGGTGATGTTGCTGAGTGCACGGCGAGCCTCACGTCCTCCGACGGACGTGGCGTCAGCCTCGTTCGGACGAACACCGGCTACGAATTGGCCTATTCCTCCCCAGGTGTTGCCCCGTCCACGGCAATGTTGCGCGGGACCATCACGTGCGATGACGACAGCGTGAACATTGAGCATACCGTGCAAGTGTTTGAACGCATACCGGTCCCCTCGTTGTTTGAGGCAACCGTGCATCCATCTCAACCAACCATCCTGAGCATCCCCCTCGAATCCATGGGAGAGGGTCAGCAACGCTACAGCGTGGTCGTGGACGGTCCACTGAGCCGAGTCGCCTCAGGCGAGACGTCCATTGTCCTCAACGGCGATGATACGTACATGCTGACGGTTGAACCTGGCGGGTTGTTATCGGAAAACATGCTGATCTTTGGTACGGTCCACCTCATGACGCAAGAGGGCGTGGAATGGACGGTTGAGATTGAACTGGAGGCCACGACGCAGGCTGACGAATGGTGGATGATTTGGACAGAACCCGGTCGGGTGATTGGGGTGATGTTTCTGGTGTTGGCCCTTTCGTCCTTGGCCGGGGCTGTCAGCACCCGAGCACCGACTCATCACGAGGACGAGCAAAAGGCGACGGCGCAGTCGGTTCCCATGGCCAAGGAAACCACGGAAGACGCGTGGGGACGTTTACTGGACGGTGCGTCATCAGCCGACGCGTTTGATGTTGAGAAACGATGAAGCGTCACCGTGTTGATCTGCACACAGCCATCGTTTGTTGACACCCTCTGCCAACCGAACAGCAAGGCAAACCTCCTCCCAATTTCCAGGTGCTTCCGGACGGGGTTGAATCAGCCAGGGTGCATGTGCGACCTCGATGTCATCCTCGTACGCTCGCCACCTGCACCCGTACTTGAAACCGGGGCGTAGTAAGAGGCCAGCCTCAACCAGGGCAGCAAAAAGCCCGTCCGTCCGTGAGGAGGGGTTTTGGAGGTAATGCCACTCTTCGGTTCTGAGGTAGCGACCCGAAAAATGGGGCAGACCAATGGACGGTAGCGGCCAATCCTGTCCTACAGGAAGGAAGACCCCTCCGTCGACGGTAGTGCCATCCTTGCACCATGCTGCCACTTGCGTTTGTTGCTGAGCATTGAGGTCACCGAGATGCTGGTGGTGACCGGCCGGCTCCATAAACGACAAATGGTACACCGTGGTGTCAAATTCATCGTCAATCACCACCAACTCAGCAAGGTGGTTAAAGCCGTGAACATCAGCAACCCACTGACCCAATTCGTCCCAGTCGAGCGGATCGTGTGTTCGTTGAATTCGAACCTGCGTGTGGCCGGGATGCGAAGACCACGATTCATGCCGCTCCCAACGAATTGCCCAAGTTGCTTGGGGCAATGAGGCAAATCGTGAACCGAGGTGTTCCACAGGCACCACACGTTCGCCACCGTTTCTCAACACATCAAGCGCGATGGTCCGCCGGAGCAACGAGTTGTCTTGCTTCAGCGAGAACTCAAACCATGGGTCACCACCTGGCAGTGGTAGGTGTCGGTACCAATGACAGAACAACACCTCTTCCGGCGTGAGCACAAGACCGCCCTCAACACGGCGCCCAAGTGCACTTTTCTGATGCAGTCGGTGGGCAAGTGGTTCACTCACAAACCAGCCATCCTCACGCTTGACTGGCGGGTCGAGCGGTGTTGATGGTGGTGCATTCGAAGACCGGCCCTCGCCGAGTGGACGGGTGGTTCTCGCCCGCGGGCGATACGTCCGCTCCCGTCCACTCATGCAATCTCCATCGCCGGGCTGTTTTTGATTCCGTCGCTTGCTACCGATTGTCCTATGTGCTATCGGTTCAACCCTCACCTGAGGCGCTCCCATGGTGGTAGGTTATCTTGGGACCTTGACAACCGAAGAGCGCACAATGCTCCATTTGTTGAACCAACAATTACCTGCTGGTGGCTGGGAAGCACCACCGTCGTTGACCCAAGCGGGCATTTCCGCCGCCGTCCACGTACAGCGGAAACACATCCCTCGCACGTTGAAGCGCATGGAAAAAAACGGGTTGCTCTCCGTCGCTCAACGGCACATCCCAGGTGGAAAGCAACGCAAACGTGTCTATACCTTGACCGAATCGGGAAGAGAAATGGCCAACTCGCTGGCCGAGCGAGTTCTCAGCGAACAGGTAAAACAAGGCGACTCAACTACGGCATTATCCGAGGTCTGGAACCGCAATGAACCCATCCTTGAACTGCTTTCACGCGTTGATGAATCCCTCATTCTCCAAGACGCACCCTTGGTCTCCCCCGTTTCCAATCCCCACGGCATGGCCTCAATGGATGCGCAAAACGGCGAAGATTTAGTCCGAAGAATGTACGCACGGGCTTGGGAAGACGGTAAAATCACTCGCGACGAACAATCACTTCTCAACGAAGTCGTGGAATTCCTCGGAATGCACCCAGAGCGTGTGCGAAGACTGTCAAATGAAGCCAGAAAATCACTGAAAATTCCACCACCTGAGGAGGTGTACTTCGAGATGATTCTGCAGGCACTGGACGATGGCGAGATTCTCCAGGATGAAATCGACCTGCTCGATACCTTTCGAGTTCATTTTGGCATTGATCAGGTCACCCATCACGCACTGCTGAATCGTGCACGCAACACCACACCCGTCTCTGAACACTATCAAACGTATTTTGCCGCTGTGAAAACAGCGATGAAAGACAAGGTCATCACGGCTGACGAACACGCCATCCTCAAAACGCTCCGAGGTACCCTTGATATCACGGACCAAGAACACGAGCGCATCATGAATGAGTTAACAGAGGAACACTGAGGGGATACCATGGGAATGACGGACGAAGAAGCAAATTTGCACGATACCTTGTCGGCCTTGAAACGCCATTTGCGTTCGGACGAGTCGGGTAAGATTGTCCTGATCGGCGACGTGATGATGGACTGCTACATTCACGGCTACGCCAACAATCTCAATTCGAGAGCGCCCGTTCCCGTTTTGCGTGAAACATCAAGAGAGGAAGACGTTGGTGCTGCTGCTCACGTGGCACGTGGCCTGCGTTCAATGGGACTGGACAGTCATCTCTTCGGTGTTGTCGGCGATGACAGCGCTGGGCTTGGAATCATTGAATCACTTGAAGCCGAAGGCGTGACAACCCACGGCATTGCCATTGTTGAGGACAGAACCACCACGGTCAAAACACGGATGTTGGCCTCACGAGAAAGTCTGATTCGCGATGAACAACTCTTGCTCCGATGGGACATTGAAGAAGACGCACCTGTGCCGGAAGAGGCTTCGAATGCCCTCTATGAGCAAGCCATCGATGATTTGGACGGAGCATCCGCTCTCATTGCCTCTGATTACGGTCAAGGTGTGATCACCGACCAAGGTGCCGAACGATTGTTTGCAGCTGCGAGGGACAACAACATCCCCGTCATCGCCGACCCAAAACTCACCGGCCTCCACCGCACCGAGGGCGTTGACTGGATTCTGTTTCAATCGCAGGGTCTCGAATTGATGCGACGGCGCCTTGGTGCGTCAACAGGTGCAGAGGCTGCTGAGAAATTGCTGGCGCAATACCACTGGAAGCATCTGGTGGTGTTGGCAGGCGAAGCGGGGGTAACCATCTACTCAGCAGAGGAAGACACGGTCCATGCGCCCTGTGGCTTGGTTGACCTTCGACAAATGATCGGACTGATCGACGCCGCAGCTGTGGCCATCGCCTTTTCCCTCTCGTGTGGCCTTGATGTCCATTCCACTGCCCTCTTAGCGAACGCTGCATGTGAATGCATCCTTGCCGCAGAACGAACCGATTCCTTTGTGTTGAGCAAAGACGACTTGATTCACCGGGTCGGCGAACACGTGTGGAACCTGCAAGTCTCGAAACGATAAGGTGGAACCATGAGTGCTTGGTTGTGGCCCACCACCGCCGATGTCGGTATGCGGGTGTTTGGGAAAAATTACGCTTCGCTGTTGGCCGAAGCAGCCAACGGCATGCAGACCTACTTGTTGAGTGAAACAAGTGCGAAGAACCTGAACAGTTGTGTACGGAAAACAGGAGAATGGCGGGTTCGCTCGGAACACCGGCCTGAGGATCATGAATTCCTCTTCCTCGCTTGGCTCGACGAACTTCTGTACCGGGCCGAAGTGCTGGGACAATGGTACGTGGACGGCCAAGTCCATGTCCTGCACCAACCGGATGGTTTGACCGCGGTGGCCCAAGTTTCCTTCGTTGACGCAGCCCTCGTTGAGCGCGAAATTGAGATCAAGGCTGTCACAACCCATCAATTGACCGTAGCAGAAGTACAACCAGGGGAGGTCGTGCCAAGTCCGTGGGAGGATGTGCCGTCCTTCGATGGCCCAGGGTGGTACGCCGATGTGGTGTTCGACATTTGAGGTGGGAGAGCCAAGGGTGGACGTGCGCTTCGCAAGGCCAAATCCGCAGGCTTCCTCCATCCCGGATCCCCACAGCACCCATGGCCCCAGGTAGGGCTGCTCCGTTCCCGGCCTGACCTAGTCCCCCGGTTATTCACTCCCCGTTTCCTTCCGGAGACGGTTCATGACACCCGAGTCATGTGGGGGCGAGACATCAACGTCCGCCTACGGGAACCCCACGGCCGCTTCCGCCGCCCCAAGGCGTTCGGTCCACCATAACGACGATTTGTGATTCAGGGTACGCCGAGCTCCCCACCTATCCCACCTACCGCCCGTCCGCCAGCCTATATCAAGGCAGCGCAGGCCGTTATTCCTCGTCGCTCGCTGCTTCTTCATACTTTGATGGGCATGAAGTTTTGATGATGTTTGCATCAAAAACATAGGCTCCATCTTCGTAACGTAAGATGCCTTCAGCGTAAACCGTACGGTTGTCATCAAGGCCGTTGGACACCATCGCATCGGTGAACCGAACGGTCAGTGAGGAACTTCCACCTTCCAGGATGAAGGTCATGGTGTTGTTGTCGATGGTCCCATCACGAACCTCACCTCGGACGGCGACTTCTCGGTCGACATGGTCGTCAGGAGACGCCATCAATTCGTCCACGGTCTGAGTTGGAGCCGGTGATTGGAGCAGGACGGTTGCCAACAACCCCAAGGTCAACACGGCGCCAATGACGAGGATCCTCGTGCGCCTTGCCCACATGATGTTTCCACCTCGTGCACCCTTAACAATGCTCTTTCAAGCAAGACCGGTACCGACGGCCTCTTCAACGGTGGAAAACCCAGACTCAGCCAGCCGTTTTGCAAGTCCGTGAACAACCACCTTGGTGAGCGCTGGCCCTTCAAAGACAAATCCTGAGTACGCTTGGACCAGCGTTGCACCTGCTCGAATTTTCTCCCAAGCATCATCCGCACCGGAGATGCCCCCTACCCCAATAATGGGCCAATCGGGTGCCGTTGCACGGCGTACGGTAGCGATCATCTCGGTAGAGCGCTTGCGAAGAGGGCGACCGCTCATGCCCCCGGTTTCTTGAAACACACTGAGGTCCTTCCCGATAGCCGTAGTTGGACGTTCGACGGTGGTGTTGGACACCACCATGCCGTCAGCGCCGTTGGCTCGGGCTGTTTGTGCGATGTGAATCAGTTGCTCATCGGTCATGTCTGGAGCGACTTTGACCAACACTGGCTTGGGCGAGGAACCGTGCGCCTCTGAACATTGAAGATTCACTGTTTTGCAATGGGAGAGAATTCGCACCAGGCCTTCATCATCCTGCAATTCCCGAAGATTCGGCGTGTTTGGCGAGGACACGTTCACCACGAAAACATCGCCAAAGGCCCATAGCCGTTCAAAGGTGGTTCCGTAATCGAGGTGCGCTTCAGCAAGTGGGGTCACCTTCGATTTGCCGAGATTCACCCATACAGGAATGCTTGGTTGGCCGTATCTGCTGACATGGTCTTGGAGCGCCCTTTGGATTTTCTCGCTCCCGTCGTTGTTGAAACCCATCCGATTGACCAAAGCTTGTGATTGTGGTGCCCGAAACATCCGGGGTTTGGGATTCCCTGATTGTTCAAGCATCGTCACGCCTCCAATTTCGACGAACGAGAGACCCGTTGCCTCCCATCCACGAAGGGCTTTGGCGTTCTTGTCCATCCCGGCTGCTAATCCGAAGGGATGGGCGTATTCCGTGCCGAAGAGCGTCACGGGCATCGAGACCTTCGGTCGATACAGCATCTTCAACAGTCCACGAGTGAAGGGGTTGTTCGAGGCAAAACGCAACATCGAAAGCGAACGCCCATGCGCTTTTTCGGAGTCTTGGAACCGAAGTAATGGGCGTCCAAACCACCGGTAGCCGAGGCCCATGATGTTGAGGTTCCTGAGGACATCCTTCAAGACTTGCCCCTCCTGCGACAGAATGATGAGAATATCGGACCCGCGATGGCCTGCCGTTCGAGAATTGGCCCGCACCCTGCTGCGCACCGACGATCTGGTCGTGGAGGGCCCAGGATGGCTGCAAGCATCCGTCCACGACCTCCGTCTTCGATTAGCCGATGTTCAGCCTGCTCGAACCATGTTTCCAGAATTCGCTCTTGGAAACCAGGATGCCATATCGATGATCATACCAGAAACCGGCGCCGTGCTTGGTCGATGCTCTCTCGACGAACCGGGGTCCGAAACGGTCTGGCTCCTCATGGAGCCTACAGATGCTTGGGCGGCGATTTCAACCATCACCGATGATTTGCTTCGAGCCGGTTATCCAGGTTGTTTAGGCTGCGGTGGACCTCACACCGAGGGGACGTGGGACGAGCGTTCAAGCCGGCAAGCCATGATGAATCACCGAGAAGATGCTTCATGAAATGATACATTTCATGCACGCGTAAGACTGTCTTTGATTCACGAAGGAGGGTTCAAGTATGGTCGTCGGTGCGCTTTCTTCATATGTCCATCGTCATCATTGCTGAGAAACCCAGCGTTGCCGAGGACCTTGCCAACGTCCTTGGCGTCGGAAAAAAAACCGATACACACTGGCTAAGCGATGACATCATCATCACGTGGGCCATCGGCCACTTGCTTGAACTCAAGTACATGGATGATTACGACGAGGCGTTCAAAAATTGGCGCGGAACCGTCGATCGGTTGCCTTACATTCCGGATGCTTTTCAGTACAAACCCAAAAGCGGGCGAGCAAAGAAACAACTCTCTGCCATCATGAAACTGGTGAAGGACAAATCGGTCACAGAAATTGTGAATGCTTGCGACGCCGCAAGGGAGGGCGAACTGATTTTCCGAACCATCGTTCAGCACTCGAAAGTCAAAACGCCGACATCCCGAATGTGGATGCAGTCGATGACCTACGACGCCATGTTACAGGCCTTCGAAAACCGGGAAACAGGGGAAGCCTACCAAGCGCTCAGTGATGCAGCGTATTCCCGCTCTCAAGCCGACTGGATCATCGGCATGAACGGCTCCAGAATTGCAACACGCCTTCCACAGAACCGCGACCGTTCTGCCAATTCACTCGGCAGGGTCCAAACCGCCACCCTCGCCATGGTTGTTGACCATGAACTTGAGGTGTTGTCCCATGTTCCTGTTCCGTACTGGCAACTCAACGCGACCTTTACTGCAGGGGATGCCCGCTGGGTTGGACGATGGGAACGCAAGGGCCACAAAGATGACCCCGAGCGTCCAGAGTACAAGGCACATCGAATCATGGACGCAACCGAAAAGGAAACAATTGAATCCATGCTTTCTTCCGAGGGTGACTTCACGGTAGAAGAGCACCGTCGAACCAAAAAGGAACAGCCTCCACTCAACTTTGACCTCACGACCTTGCAGAAGCGTGCCAACAGCATGTGGTCGTGGTCCGCCAAACGGACCCTGGGGGTTGCGCAAGACCTCTACGACAAATTCAAACTGACCACGTATCCGAGAACCGATTCGAAGCATCTGCCCGAGGACATGCACGAAACCGTGGCCAAAACACTTGACCAACTTGGCGGCCAACCCGATTACACTGAACACGTCAACCGTCTCCAATCCGAGGGGCTTTCCAACGCCAAGCGGAACTTCAACAACGCCAAGGTCTCCGACCACTACGCCATCGTACCAACCGGTCAAACACCGCCCAAAAACTTCGGTGGCGACCACGCGAAACTGTACGACCTCATCACACGCAATTTCCTGGCATCCTGGCATCCGCCTGCCGAATGGACGGTCACCAAGCGGACGGCGACCAAAGGTGAACATCAATTCCTCAAGGATGCTGAGGCTTTGGCCACGTCAGGCTGGCGAGCCGTCGTGCCCAAGAAGGACAAAGTCCCCGAGGGATGGGGCACGCTCCCAGGTAATCCTTGTCCCGCCGCTCTTGAATCGCACGATTTTTCTGAAGAACTCAGCAAGCCCAAAAACCGACTCAAGGAAGCAAGTCTGCTTCAGTTGATGGAACACGCAGGGAAGCACATCGAAGACGATGAGCTCGCCGATGCCATGAAGGAAAAAGGGCTCGGGACACCCGCCACCCGGGCCGACACCATCGAAAAACTGCTCAATCGGAACTACATCCGTCGTTCCAGAAACGGCACGATCAGCGCGGCCCCCCACGGCATCCGCATGATCGATGTGTTGCGTAGAATTCCCGTGGAGTGGATCACGTCCGCTGAATTAACCGGTGACATGGAAGCCTCGCTCCTCTCTGTTCAACGCGGCGATACACCCATGCAGGACTACATGGAGAAGATCATTCAACAAACGAAAACCATGGTCGATCGAATTCGCGACCACGACCGCAACACGCTCTACCTCAACGAGACGTCCCTCGGTGCATGTCCTTCATGCAGCGGGAACATCATGGAAAACACCCTCGCCTACCAGTGCGAACACAACGAAGGCCGAGACAAAGGGTGTTCGTTCGTGTTTTGGAAAGACACCTCCGGTCGTTGGTTTGACCGTACCACGGCAGCCCGACTCATCGAAACAGGGAGCCTTGAGAACCTCCACGGGTTCTTTTCCCAAGCAGGCGAAGGCTACGAAGCATCGGTTGAGCTCAAAAAAGACGGCAAGGTCATGAGCAAAGGCTCGGGTTCGGGCGAAGCGAGCGAGGACGATGAAATCCTCTGCCCGTGTCCAGTATGCGACCACGGGTCCATTCGAATCACGAAAACAGCCTACTTGTGCGACAACCCTGAGTGCACGTTCAGAGGCATGCAGAACATCATGTGCAAGCGGGTTGTCACACCAGAAGAAGCCAAACCCATCTTTACTGAGGGGAAATCAACGTTGCTTGAGGATTTCACCTCTCGACGAAACAAGCCGTTCAACGCCTACCTGAAACTTGACAAAAACCGAGTCAAGTACGACTTCCCGCCTCGGGCAGCGGCTGCCGACGCCAAACGCTTTCCCGTCGTACCGGGTGTCGTGGCGGTGTGCCCCAAAACCAAAGCGAACATCATCGAAACCGAGACTCATTACACGGTCGAGGACAGTTCCTCTGACTGCAAGATTCACATTGAACGTTGCATCTCAAAACGTGACCTGACACGTGATGAAGCCAAGACACTGATCGAAACCGGTTCTGTCGGACCGTTTGACGACTTCGTGTCAAAGAAAACGAGCAACCCCTTCAGTGCATCATTGTACCTGAAAAAGAACCAGTCGGTTGGCTACAAATTTGCAAAACGTTCGTGAACACGACTGTCAGCGAAGGAAGGTTGAAACACATCCCTCCCAAGGGAATTTCATGGACCGTTGGGACTACGATGTTGTCATCGTTGGTGCCGGGCCTGTCGGCGGGAGGGCTGCAACCCTCCTCAGCCAAGATGGATTGAAGGTCTTGATGCTCGAAGAACACGAGGAAGTCGGTCGACCGTTCCAATGCGCAGGGCTCGTCACCCCAAGCGCCATGGACGTCGTTGAAGGCTACCACACGGTGCTTGAGGAGGTGGACGGCGCCTTGATTCATGGACCAAGCGGCACGCTGGTACCGGTTGGAACAGAAGGCACGCTGCGGACCTATGTCGTGTGCAGGAAGCGATTCGACCAATTCGTGGTTCAACAAGGGATGGGAGCAGGTGCTGAATTGTGGCTGAACACCGTCCCGACCGCCGCAGACCGAGAGGAGGGAGGTGTCCGCTTGACCGTTCTTCGTGATGGGGAACCGGTTCAACTCACGACCAAACTCCTCATTGGAGCCGATGGTGCTCACAGTTGGACCCGTCGAACGTTCAAGATGGGACGGCCAAAGGAGCTCATGATTGGATTTCAAACCGAAGTGGTCGGGTATGAAGGACGTGATCGCTGGCTCGAAATGTACAGCGGAAGCGCGATTGCCCCCGGTTTCTTTGCTTGGGTCATCCCATCAGGATTTGGAACGCACCGCATCGGCCTGTGGTCGACCGCCGACCGTCTTGACGGGCGAAGCATTGAGTCATGCTATCAAGATTTGATGGACCATCCGCTCTGGAAAGACCGATTTGAGCACACCCAGGAAATTGCAAGATACTGTGGCCCCGTTCCCTCAGGCATGGTCAAACACACGGTCAAAGACCGAGTCATGCTTCTCGGTGATGCCGCCGGCATGGCAAAACCCACCACAGGTGGTGGCATCGGCCCTGGGTTCCATCAAATTCAATGCATTCACGAAGAACTTGCATCGGCCGTCACATCAAATCAACTCACGGAAAAAGACCTCAAGGCCATCACCAAACAACCTTGGAGCGCCATGAAAAAGGAACAAGACCGAGCCCGAACCCTTCGAAACCTGTTGGTGAGTGATTGCACCGATGATGTCCTCGACAAGCATTTCATCAATTTCGCACACCCCGACACCCTCAGCCTCATCAACGCCATTGGAGACATCGAAAAACCCGTCCCGTTGGGCATGGCCCTCCTGAAACAGGTCCCAGCCTTTCGACCACTCGCCCTCAAAGCTGGCGTTCGGCTGCTCCTGTCGTGAGGTGAGACCATGAAGCGGCTCATCGAACAGCACCGTATTCGTTACCCGCCTTTTGAGGCTGCCCGGTGGCAACCTGACGCCCTTCCAATTGCGGAACAAGACATTGATCTCGGCGAATTCGAGTCGAAGGGCGCAGCCAAAAAATCGCTTGAAAATCGACCCCCTGCCTTCCGTTTAGGAGATGAAGAGAGTT
Source organism: Candidatus Poseidoniaceae archaeon (assembly GCA_964228815.1). Lineage (GTDB taxonomy): Archaea > Thermoplasmatota > Poseidoniia > Poseidoniales > Poseidoniaceae > Poseidonia. The sequence continues at coordinate 1,596 of CAXRAL010000038.1, read as the reverse complement.
GGTTGATGGAACGACGCTATCTCTTGGACGGGGAACCGTTGACCCATGAAATGAACGGGCATCACCAAGAAGAGGATCCGTATGTTCGCCTTGTCAAACGCCAACGAAGAGGTTGGTACCTGATTCCCAATCCGATTCACAATATCTTGCGTCAGTTCATCAACGGCGTTGTCATCGTTTTGCTTGCAAGTCTGTTTTACCTGTTCATCTCACCGGTCTTGGAACTGCTGAGCATCCCCGTTTATGGGCTGGACACTGTCAGGTGGGGCTTGCTTGATTATCCGGCCTTGGCCGTGTTTGTTGTGCCACTCATTTTTGCACCCCTGGTCGTTCGGGTGCTGGCCAATTTGTCGGAACTTCGACGGCAAAACCTCTTCCTCAAACGAAATCCGAAAAGCCCCAAGATTGACTTCATCCAACCAAGTAAAGCCGACGAAAACCTCGTCCTGAGCGTTGAATTTCCCGAGTGGGATCCAACATGGAACCATGTTGACGCCATTTTGCGAGTGGGTGTCTTACCGCCAGGAAGAGAATCCCTCCTCCGCACGCTTGACATCGACCCCACACGTCAACCACCTCCAGGACTCTCCACCGAACTCCCCCACCACTGGGAAGAGGGCCTTGACGACGGTACGGCTGGCGGCGAGGATGCGCCCATGGAACTCAAGGAAGTCAAGGGAGGCCTGTTTCTCAGGCCCATGCGATTGATGGTTCAGGGTGAACCACAGCGGTGGAAAGAGGGGGAACCGCTGAAACTTCAGCCTCCCTCACCAACATGGCCGGGTTCGGTGAACACCGACCTCTTGCGCGTCCACTGGGAATGCATCTTCCGAATCGACCGTCAACGCGGAGGTGCATTGCTCTGGGTGCAACCATTGAAAGTTGCGCATTCAACAGCATTCAGCGAATTGAGTGACCTCCCGCTTCATGACGGGCGAAGCGAACTCGACATGACATGAACAACACATTGAAGGACAGCGAAGCGGTCCAATCGTCATGCAAGCCCGTCAGTGTTCTGCACTCTTTTTGGTCGCCGTCATGGCACTTGCCGGCTGTCTAGGGGCCACAGAACCGGCTCCAGAAATTGAAGAGCCAATACCCGATACCTACGAGCTCAAGACCACGTGGATAGCAGCACCTGGAGAAATTCAGTTGGGCGAAGTGGCCTCCTTTACCCTCGGCATGCAGCAATCCGGTATCGGTGAATGGCGAATGGACTACGATGTCTTGCAACCAGACTTCACCCCCGTCGATGCTGTGCAGTGGACCGAAAATGAGGTAGGATTTGTTCTGGTGTTTACGCCAAGTGTGGTAGGAGAGCACATCGTTTCCATCTCCATCGTGAACACCGGTGCCTCATCGATGGACCCACAACTCCAGCCGTTGGTCCTCCCGTTGATGGTGACTGCGCCCGAGGAAGCCGCCCCCATCATCACGGTGCCAGCCCGTTTGGTCCTTGAGGAGCCAAACGTGGTATGGTTTGAGGGCCGTGTTGACCACCGCTACCTTGAATCGTGCATCGTGTCCTACACCATCTCCGACGGCAACGATGGCTCCATCGCCCTCAACACCGAAGGTGCATGGAAGGTGTTGGTC
>CAXRAL010000037.1:0-14276 GCA_964228815.1 Candidatus Poseidoniaceae archaeon | reverse complement strand
AAGTAAGCCACGGAGCCGTACTTGTTGCCGTAGTTGTCGTCGTGGTGGCTGACGTTGCCGGCGAATCCAAGTTGGGAATCGGCCGTGTTGCGCTGGACGTTGATGAGGGAGCCCTTGGCACGAATGATGTCGCCGGTGTTGCCCGAGATGGTGTTGTCGAGGATGGAGGCCGAGGAACGGAAGACGTGAACGGCTGGGCAGGGGAAATCACCACCGTACATCTGAGAGTTGCACGTTCCCGAGTTGTTGGAGATGACGTTGTTGGCCAAGTAAAGGCGAGCCGCAGATGGTGCTGGGACCTGCCAGCCCTGGTCTTGGTAGTGGTACTCGCCGATGAGCACAGGCTCCTTGCCCGTGTCCTGAATGGTGTTGTTCTCGGCGATGACATCTGACGTGCCGTAAATCCACAAGCCGTTCCAGCCACCAATGGGACCGATGGTGTTGCGGTGGAGTTCAACCACGGAACTACGAATACCAACACCGGAACCCTCACTGGCTCCGGCAATGATGTTGCCTTCTGCGTAGACCTTGGCACCGTCGTAGGCGGTCAAACCAGCGCCTTCGGCCGTGGTGATGTCGTTGTCGGTGACTTCCAGCGTGTGTTCGATGTTGCCGGTGGTCTTGAGCGAGTTGGTGTCGATGGCGTTACACTTGACTTCAACCTTGGAATTCCTAAAACTCCCCGAGCTTGATTTCATCAAGATACCGTAGCTGTTGTCCTTGATGTCCAGGTTGTCCATGTCGATGTAGGAGTTCTCAATGTAGAGAACAGCACGGCCACCGCCTTGTTGACCGCAATCGGCATCGTTTCCAGTAAAGACGGAATTCTTGACACGGAAGGTCGAGAGAATTCCCGCACCTGCGTCGTAAGCACGAACGGCAGCAGCGTCGTAGCCCTGTCCGTCGATGCCCAATTCGAAGGTTGAATCGGTGAGGAGCGGAGCGGCGTAATCAACAGCGATCACGTTCGAGGTGTTAATGTCGGTGAAGGTGAGCCCGCGGGCAGTGGTGGTTGAACCGTCAAAGACCAACGCACCGTATTGGACAGCTTGGAGGGAAGCGACGTAAATCGGATATCCGTAGGCGTTCTCAAAGTGAGCGTAGTTGATGCTGGTGATGGACTGGTCGATCGTGTCTCGAATGATCAATCCGGAGCCGCACGCCGCATCAGGGTTGTTCAGAACGTTGCTCTGCGTGTTCAAACAACGACCGGTCTTGGTGTAGTCCGTAGGGGTCGACCAAATGAAACGGGCTTGGGATGAGGCCGAGCCTGCACTGGCACCGCAAGCGGCATCACCGATGCAAATGGCGCCTTCCACATCAATGAATTTCCCAGCGGGGATGTTGACGGTCGTACCAGCGTTAATGATGAGTTTGGAACCCTCGGCGACCGTGACATCGTCTTGGAGATTCATCGTGCCCGACCAGGTCTCAGTACCGGTCACGGTGCCCTGCGTGGTTTCGTTCACGGCCATGGCCGAGGGAACGCTCACCATGGCCAACATGAGAGACATCATGTACAGCATCACGAGCGATACGGATTTTGTTTGGTTTTTTCGAGACATCGGCGATTCACCTGCTCTGTCCATGAACGCCACGAATATAATACTGCGCCTCATTTGCCGCCAAAGAAATATCATTATGGATTAAGAGTATCATCAAATGCGCCGAAAAACGGAAGGAAAATGACTGAAAAGAACGAAACTCGGACAAGAAAGGACGAAAATGTGTGCTGCTTTTTTAGAAAAAACGCCAAAGGATGATCAACAGAACGGAATGTCCTGTGCTTCCGAGAGCCATGCAGAGGCGCTGAGAAGACCGTATCCACTGCGAGGGTCGTGCTCACCACCACCTTCCCCGAGCGACTCCAGAAGGGCCTGCTTCACCTCAACCAGGCACGAAGCATTGCCACCTGGTTGAGGCTTCAATCGAGGTTGATCTTCAAGGATCAACGCCAACGCACCTGTTACAAAGACCGTAGCGTCAGACGAACCACTGCTCGAGTACCAAAGGTTGTCCTCTCCAGTGCTGATGATGCGCTCGCCTGGCGCTACCACTTCGGGCTTCATGTTTGGATTTGCCCGGGCATCTCCGGTTCTATCAGTCAAAGAACCGGATGAAGAGTTGGCCCACACGGCCCCTTCACGCGTGGTCGCACCCACCGAGATGGCCAAATCAACGCTACCAGGGGAAGCGACATCCCCGTCATCATCGAGCCCGTCGTTCCCCGCAGCTGCCACCACATAGATGCCTGCATCCGTGGCTTGGCGGGTGGCCGCAGAAGAACCACCCTCTGTGGAGTCGGATTCTTCCGAACCCCCCAGGGAAAGGGAGATGATATCGGCTTGGAATTCAAATTGGCACCACCGAATGGCATCGGCAACATCCGAATCCAGACCGGTGTTTTCCCCCTGGCCGTTATCGCTCAGGGCGGCCACCATGGCAAAGGAAACGTTCGGTGCTGCTCCACGTTGGGTGGTGTCGTTGGAAAGCAGCAAGCCGGTCATCAGGGTACCGTGGGCAACAGCACCGTAGTCAACGGGTTCCTTGGACGCACCGACCAAGTCTTTGAATGTGAACTCGGTGGTTGAGAAGGCCTCGTGTTGAGCATCAACACCGGTATCGACCATGCACACCCGCACGCCTTCACCCGAGAGTCCTGAAGATTGCATCTCGCGTAGTTCAGTTTGCTCAAAGGCCCATTCGGAGGCAGGTTGAGGTAGTTCAACCACCAGCCATTGGTTCTGCCACATCAGCACGCTGGCGGAGATGAGCAGGGCCAACACCACCACGCCGGAGATTGAAAATCGACGGCGCATGGGTCGAGCCACCGGCTCAACCGTCAGAGGGGCCCATCCCATGGTTTCTGAACGCCACTGGTCCTGAAACCCAATCACCGTTGGGTCGACCGCTGATACGATGCGCCGGTCAGAGGGCTCAGGAAGGTACTCAACGTCACGGAGACCTTCCATGGCTTCCGCTATCCCTACCGTGCCCTCATCAACCCTTGTTTGAAAAATCAATCAAAAGTGAACATCAGAACTTGGTGCCGCCTCGGCTGCGAGCCGTGCGAACACCGCCGTACACCACAAGAATGGCGAGCAGAGCGATGAGCAAGGTCATCCAAGCAGATTCACCGTCAGCCGTCGTCTCAGGGTTGTATTCGATGCTGAAATCACCGGGCTCGGGAACTGAGTCCACGCTCTCGGCCTCAGCACCAGCAACCTCAACTCGGTAGTCGAAGCGCTGACTGCCCTGACTGAAGGACAGGCCATCGAAGACAGCCATGGCTTCACCGCCAGCTGGGACGGCGATCGATTGCTGGAGTTCCTCTCCACCGGGTGGTGTGAGGTAAACGATGACGGACGGAGCGTCGAGGAGACCCTCGTTGACCACAGCAACACGAACGGCGCCAGCTTGTCCGGCGATTTGGTCGGATTCCGTAGAAATTCGGTCCTCATCGATGGTCAACTTGATGGTGGCCTTCTTGATGAACACTTCAACCTCTTCACGTTCAACGTTCTCGTCCTGACTGTTCACGTACACCGTGAGCGGGAAATCGGCTTCTTCGTCGGAGTAGCTTGCTGGGGCAAACACCGTGAATTGTTGCGTGCGGGTCTCGTCCTTGTTCAGGGTCAGCGTGGACATCATCGGCGTGACCGACCATCCTTCCGGAACACCGCTCTCAAGCAGTTCAATGGTGAAGGAATCCTGTCCGTTCCCGTTGTTGGTCAAGGCAAAGGAGAATTGGCGTTCAACCAGGGCTGACATACCAAGTTCCTCGGTCGCATCCGACACCGTGAAGGCAAACGATTGCGGGACGAACACCTTCACGGAGGCTTGGGACGATTCGCCCAAATCCGTCTGGAGGCGCATGGTCATGCGGTGGCCGTTGGCCAAGTGCCACGCCTCTGCCACTTCGGGCAGTGTGATTTGGACCTTGACCGAGGTGCTCAAGACAGCGTCCGTATCGGCATCACCGATACCAAGCGACACGCTGATGGAGTCCTCGTATGCCTCGCTGGTGGCGTTCCAGAACTGGACCGTCCACAGGTCAGAATCTTGTGCCAGACCCATTTCGCCTTCAACAGAGAAGACATCCATGATTTCAGTGCCGTTGTAGGCGATGTCATAGTCAAAGGTGATGGTTGAGTAAACGGATTCGTTGGTGGCAGACACTACGGCTTCGATTTCGCCGTCCTCAGCGTTCAGCAACGAGGCATCGCTCAAGGAAGCGTCGTTGAACGTGATGTCAAGCGCTGAGTTCACACGTCGGTTGAACTGGAGCGTAGCTGCGATGGACGAGTCGGCCGTGATGGTGGTGGTTTGGCCACCGTAGTACTCCATCTCAACCGCCGTTGCGTGCTGAACGGTCATGAATTCACCGTCAAAGGACACGCTGCCCTCGGGGAACAACTCACGAAGTTCACCGCTGGCTGGCACATCAACCATCCACGATTGACCGTTGAAGGAGACTTCCAATTCGACGGTGCCCTCGATCATGTCCGAGCCTGCATCATCCGAACCAGCATGGTGCTCGTTCTGTTCGATGTCCGTCCAAGCCGTCGTCAAGTCGACATAGCCGCCCAGGGCCATCACCATGGTGATGTTGCCACCGTTGGCAACCGAAGCATCGAGCAGACCGATGGCGACGCCGCCACCGTTGGGGCCGGGGTTGCTCTGGGAAACCACCACGACCCACTCGCCGGGCTGGACGCTGGTGGACCATTCGAGGGTGGTGTCGTTCATGCTGCCGCTGACCGCGACAGCATCTCGCTCAATGCCAGCAACGGGGTACAACACGATGGTCGCATCGACCAAACGGTCAGCGTCGAGTTGGTCCGTCACGGTTCCTTCAACATCGACAAGGCCGGCCGTGACTTCAATGTCCGTGGAATCTGGACTGTCATGAACGGTGTAGCCGTTCTGGTCCTCCGTGGCGTAGTAAACCGTCTCAAAGCCTTCCTTCTCAACGGTCACGTTGTACACATCACGGATGGGCACAAAGACTCGCCAAACACCTTCATCGTCGGTGGTCACGGTGGTCGAAACCTCAGAATTGTTGCTTCCAACTACGGTGACGCTCATCTCTGGCAATCCTTCGCCGAGACTTGGCGCACTGTTGTTGTCAAGGTCCCAATACACCTTGCCGCCGATTTCAACTTCGAGTGTAGCATAGACAGGGTCAAGGACGAGCGAATAATTCTCGTCTGCAGCGTCCGTGCTGAACGGTGCGTCGCTGGTGTCCATGAACCATGACTTGGTGCCGATGGTTCGGTTGAAGTAGAAACTCCAGGTACCCGGCATCAGCAATTCCGAAGCGTTGCCGTCGGCGTCCGTGCGCTCGAAGGTGATGTTGCCAAAGCCATCGTGGCTCACAGCGGTGACCGTCATGTCGCTCAATGCCGCTTCAGTGACGGCTTCAAGCAATTGCATGGACACCTCAACGCTGATGCTGGTGGTCAACTCAAGACCGGTCCGAGTAGAATCTGCAGCGACCGTCAACGGTTGTCGCAAGGTCTCGGTGTGATCACCGTTGCTGAAAGGAGCGACGATGATGAGCCATTCGCCCGCTGGCACATAGGCTGCAAAGCTGCCGTTTTCGTCCGAACCAACGTTGAACCACTGGTCGTCGGCCTCGTTGTACAACAGGAAGTCATTGGCAATACCGTCATCGGTGGTGTTGAACAGCGTACCCGTCACCAGGTAGGTGTTCCTGAGCGCCACATCGTAGGGCTCATCCACAGCGTCGAGACCGATACGGATGGCGTCAAAGAAGGTCTCACCGATCAAATCGTAATCGGTGGCGTTCTCATCGGAGGCAACCGTTCGGTTGAACATGACATCGTAGCCACCAGGAGTCAATGAAACGGTGATGATGCCCGGTTCGGTGTAGTCTTCAGCCGTGTAGTAAATTGGGTCTCGATTTTCGTCTATGGGCTTTAGGGTGAAGCCGGGCGTGGCGGCCGTGCCGTTCTCAAAGGTGCCATCCTCTGCGGAATTCAGGTAGACGTGCATCTCAACCTCAACAGCCTCTGGGTTCGCAATGACCACCATGGTGGAGATGGTCTCGGTGCTCGAGCGGTTGACCGCCAAGTCCTCGATGGCCGTGGCGTTCAAGCGCTCGTCGGTGAGGGCGATGGTCCACTCACCGTTGGGCAGGTCGAACGCGAAGTCACCGAGTTCGTTCGTCGTGGTGGTCCACATCAAACCGGCAGCGTTGGTAGCCACCACCTCAGGCGCCTCCCAGAGCGGGAAGGAAGAATCCCAGCGAGTCTGGTTGTCGTAGAGGTGCACAACACCGTTCACCAAACTGGTGGGTTCGATGTAAAGCAGGCCCAAATCGGCGTCGACACCAGTTGCGACCTCCACCAAGGCACCGTAGCCTCGGTTGGTGACGACGCTTTCGGTGGTCAGGTGGTAGGTAAAGCCGGACGGGACACGAATGGAGAAATGTCCGGTGATGTTGGTCACAGCTGAGAACGCCAGGTCGTCAGAAACAACATTCACCGTCAAGCCGGTAGCGGGTTGCGTGGTTTGCTCGCGGTTCTCTTCGGGCGTTTCGTCGTTCCACGTGTTCCACTCATCGACGGTCACGCCGGGGTAGTTTCGCATGGATCCGTTGATGTAAGCTGCTTGTGCATAGGTCACATCTCGCATCACATCATCCGTGCCTGGCTCAAGCTCAATTTGGTCGAAGAGCACGAATTCAGGATTCACATCGTCGCGAATGTCCCACACACCGAACAAGAGTTCAGCGTAAATTTCGCCGTTCTCATCGCTGGTGACGTTGATGGGCTCCAACAGGTCGAGCTCGTTCTGGAACGTAATGACCCGGTTGGAGACATCAAACAGGGCCTCCTGGGTCACCGGGTCAACCGGGGAGACCAACGTGAGGGTGACGTCAACGGTGTCGGGGACGTTGAGCGACAACGTGATGTTGGAGACTTCATCGGTGACAAAGGTCGATTCGTTGAAGTCGTACCAGCCGTCATCGTCAACATCGCCTCGGTAGTAGTACTCGCCTGGTGGGATGGGCCCATAGGAGAAGTTGCCTTCTTCATCGGTCATGATCATCTCAGCAGCGTCCTCGCCGAGTTCAACGTCAATCCACTCAATCGTTTGGTTGGGGAGTGCATCACCGTGCATGTCCTTGAGGGTGTCCTTGAAGATCGCACCGGGCATGGTCATGTCCAAGTCGTAGCTCGGGTCAATGCCGATTTCAACGGGGTCAGGAAGGAGCACTTCCTTGCCGTTGGGCAGTTGGGCAATCATGTTGTAGGTCCCTGGAAGGAGGCCGGTCTTGTAGAACGAACCGGGTTCCACCATCGGACCGGAGAAGGTACCGACACCGATGAACAAGCCCGTGCCGTTGAAGGTACCCGTACCTTCGAACAGTCCGGCGCCTTCGAGGGTCTCTCCTTGACCGGCGTCGGCATCACCGTAGCTGCGGGTCAACGTTGAGGTGCCTTCTGAGGTGAAGGCACCCATGGCATCAACCGTACCCTCGAGGCGGTAGGTGGGAATCTCACCACTGTCGTCAACGAGACAGAAGGTCTCGTTTGCAGGCATCACAGCGTTGGACTCGTTGTCAGTTTCACAAGCGACCACATCGCTTGGCTCGACCCACGAAGCCTCAATGACACCGTTTCCGGACCAGGTCCCATTCGCAAAGAAGGTGCGTTCATTGCCGATGGTTCGGGTGAAATTACCGATGAAGTTGCTAGCAAGAGCGATGCCCTCGCTTTCGAAGGTGCCTTCCTCAACCAGCGTAGCTTCGCCCGTTCCCTGGAGGATGCGAGATTCTTCAGAGGTGAACGACCCGCTGGTGGTTTCCACGGTGTAGTTGTCGGTCATGGACCAAATGTTGCGCAGAATGAAGGTGGTTTCCGAGATGGGGTCGCCGTTGAAGGCTTCATCGCCGGACCACGATACCGTACCGGAAACACCGCTGCTCTCGACAGCAATGTCGACGCTTGTTGCCATGTCGACTTCTCGGTTGGCTTCGTCAGCGGTGACGTTGGTGAGGGTCTCGCCCAACCACGTCATGTTGGCGACCTGGCCGAGAATGGCCGTGATTTCGTTGATTTCACGGTCGTCGTTGGTTTCGGTCAGAATGTCGCTCAGGCGCTCGCCGTAGGAACCATCACGGATGTTGTCCCTTGCTGCACTGGCGTCAAAGACACCGGCAAAGGCCGTGACACGAATCTTACCGGCCGGTGCAAGGAAGCTGTATCGTCCGTCGTCGTCGGCGTCAACAAAGCCGATGGGCACCCAGTAGGTGTCCTCGTCAAGGTCCTCGCCAGTTTCACCGGAGAAAGCGTCGCGCTCGATCAACAATCGAACGCCGGGGAGCCCCTCACCGTTGTCGCTCATGGTGACTTGACCGGTCATTTCTGCACCGGGGTAGTACTTCAGAATCTTGACCAAGGTGTTGGTCGATTGAATCTGATCCTCAGCCGATTCGCTGTACCAGTTGGCAATGACGAAGTGGTTCATCATCGCACCTGGCAAGGGCAAAGCGTTGGTCATGATGGTGCCGGGCGAACCTGACTGTCCAAAGTGCTGGGACGGTTGAGGGTTGCTGGAGCCAGCGTTGAGACCGAGCGTCGAAGCGCCGTAGCCGACGTAGGTTCGAGCGACCATGGTGTCAAAGAAAGCCGGGTTGTGGTCAACACGGACGTCCTCGATTTGCAACATGTCGATGTCGGCACCGGCTTGTTGGTTGAGGAAGTCCTTTTGCATGGCTTCATCAACTTCCTCTCGAGTCATCTCGTCTTGGAAGTCGCCACGGACCGTCTCGTACACCTCGTCCATGTAGGTGCCAATGTCTTGGCCCGACAGGATGGTTGGTGCACCAAAGATACCCATGGGTTGTCCTCGGTTGTAGTTGGCGTCCGCCGTGTAGCGGCCAGCCCGTGGGTAGAGGCGGTCGTCGATGGCGAAGTAGCGAATCTCGTGGTCGCGAGTGATGGTCTTGCCAGGGGCATCTTCGTAGTTCTGCACGCGATAGAGGTTTTCGAGGTTGATGAGGTCGTTGTAGAGGTCGTGGATGGAAGCGGTGGGGTGGGCGTCAAAGGCCGCAGTGAGCAGTTGAGTGACCAAGGCCAAGCGGGCGTTGTGACGGTGAATGGACGTCGAAACCGAAGTGAATTCGTCGATCAAGTCGGCCGTGTACCAGTAATCGCCGATGATGGTGTGCGTGCGTTCCTCAACCGTTTCTTCGGAGGTTCGAACGTTGTTGTTGAAGGTGATGTCGGCTTGGTCCATGGAACTCCAAGCATCGCCAACACAGGTGGTTGACACCGCATCGGTGCACGGAATGGCCACTTGATCCTTGTAGATCTTGTAGACCTTCTCGCCGCTAAAGACACCAGCGGTGTGGAGGTAACCTTCAGCCATCACCACATCTCGGTTGGTCTTGACCACGTTGAAGGAGCGCTCTTCGATGAAGGGAATCATCTCCTCGCCGAAGTTCAGTTGCATCTCCTCAAAGTCAGCCCACTGATCGTCGTCAAGGTACTTTTGAACGACACCAGCAAAGGTCGGTGTCAGTTGCAAGTCAGAGCCTTGACTGGCATAGACACGGTCGCCTTCCGCCAGTTGCCAAATGAACATGGCCGTCAAGTCGTCTTGGTTTCGAGCGAGCAGCATGTTACCCGTGGCTGGAATACCGGACTGGAAGTTGTCCGACACCGAGGGGTGTTCACCGGTACTCATGGCTTGGAATCCGTAGTCCCACCATGAAACGAACGCCGGTTTCTCTGAATAGCCCATATCGGTGTCCTGATTGGCCAGCCAATCGTACGCAGCGTTCCAGCCGTTATCGTTGAACGAGGAGCCGAAGCTGCCGAGGTACCAGCGACCGTCGTAGGTGCTGCTGTCAAGAACGGAGAAGCCAAGACCGTCAAATCGGAGAATATCGGGCACAATGTTGTAGATGCGCTCGTCGATTTCCGATTCTTGGTTGGAGGTGCCGGGGATAGCGGAGTCCAGACCGTAGGTGGCCTGTTGGCCGAAGATCATGATCATCACAAGGAAAACCGCAGAGAATTGCGGCGTGCGCCATACGGCCTTTCGAGCACCAGAGATACGGTCAGCAGGGGTGCGAATACCGAACTTCTTCCACGAGCGGACCAGTCCGCTCCAGTTGGCCCACTGCCAGAAGGCAACGATACCTGCGGCGCCAAGGATGGCCATGACGGGCGTGGCATTGAACATGAAACGAGCAGCGTTCCAGGCCATGAACGTGGCAGCAAAGACCCACACACCGAACACCAAGGCGGTGCCGTTTCGATGGCGAAGACCTCGCCACAGCAGACCGCCACCCATGATGAGGGCGAGCAGGAAGGTGATGGGGCCAAACGAGGCAAAGAGTTGCGCACGGTTTGGAGCGTTGGCTTCTGCAACGGTCCCGAAGATCTTGGTTTTGGTAAAGTAGCCGCTACCGGTGAACAAGACATCCCACGCATCGGAATAGTTGAGCGTCTTCAAGATGTAGAGCAACACGAAGAACACCGCAGCAACACCACCGAGCGTGCCGAGGACCAACAGCCAAGGCTTGTCGCGGAATCCGGTGGTCACGAAGGCGATGGCGATTGTGAACCCGAAGATGAACAAGAAGGGTTGGAGCCCGGTGCTGTCCAGCACGAGGTTGAGTTGTGGGTGGGCGTAGAACGGCAGTGCCATCAGGAACGTCGTGGTCAACATCACGAGGAACATCACGCTGAGCGACGTGGAATCGCGGCGTCGGAACATGTTCAGAGCGACTTGCAAGGCATAGGCCAAGAAGAGGATGGACGGACCGACGACGAACCCTTTCCAGCCCAAGGCGACGACGCCAAAGGCCACACCGGCCAAGGCGGCGTTGGCCATGGCGGCTTGGCGATGGGCGGCGACGTCCTTGAAGGCGCGAACAAAGGACAGCGGGTGAGGCGAAGTCGTCTTCGAAATTCGAGATGAACCAGCGTACTTCACCGCACGGAGCCAGTACATGAACCCGACAGACAGGAACAGCATCACAAACGCGTCGTGGTCAGCCAGTGCCCATGTGGAGTGCGTGACGTGGGCGGGCATGAAGGCGATGAGCCAAGCAGCGAGTACGCCTGCTCCCTTTCCGAAGTGATCCTTGGCCATGGAGGCGATGGGGAACACGGTCAGTGCACCATACACTGCAGGCAAAGCGAGCATGCTCCACCAAACGGCGTCCTCGGGGGTGTTGAGGAAGGGTTCGAGGGCCATGGCACCGACGGCCATGGACCACGAGAAGAGTGGAGGACGTGGGTTGATTCCACCGAGGGGGTAGAAGCGGTCGGCGTCGACCACAAGGTGAGCGTTGTTAGCGATGATGTAGTCAACAACACGCTTCATGTACCAAGGGTCAAAACCACCGGTCATGTCCCAGTTGCCGGTGCCAAAGGCGTTCATTGACGGAACGGCATACCACTGAACGCGGATGGCCAACCCGATGAGGAAAGCCAAGCCGACCATCATGCCGGCACCGTGCGCACGGAGGAAGAGACGAGCCTGAGATGGCTCATGCTCGCCAAGGTTGGCCCATCCACCGTAGCGTTCGTGGTTGCCAAGGGAGTAAATTCCAACGCCGAGGAAGAAGGTGATGGCGAGCCAAATCAAGGCGCCCCACGTACCGTCAAGGTCCTCGGTGTACCAGATGCCAGCTTCAAACCAAGCAGCGACTTGGTAGAGCGTCCACATGGAGGCGACGAGCATGGCACGGGTGTACCAGCGCTCGGCCACCATGCCGGCGACGATGAGTGCCACCACACCGGTCAAGAACGCACTCCAGTAGCCAACATAGCCGTGGTAGCCGACTTCGGTGGTGATACCAAGTTGGTTGAAGGTCTCGACGCTGTTGAAATGCCAGAGTGAACCGGCAAAGGCGAGAACCCAAACACCGAGGGCCACCATCAACGGCAGCGATGCACGGTTGTACCCGCTGGTTTGACCGAGGAAGGAAAACCAACCTTCAGAGCCTGCAGGGTTGAGCGTGCCACGAGCAAGAACACCAGCGAGAAGACCGGCAGCGGTGTACATCGTCCAGTACGCAAAGAAAACGTAAGACGTGGCCATACGCTCCAAGTTCATGGTGGAAACGAGTTGCCCGCTGTCCATCTCGTAGGTGGAAGGCAGCGCCGCATAGGTATCGCCGGCAGCCGCAATGGCCATCCAGAAACCGACGGCAGAGAAGGCCATGGCGGTCATCCATTCGTGGCGACCTCGCAGCTCAAGGTTCGAGCCGATCACAACGATGAGCGCAAACATGAGTGCAGCCAATGCATCAACATCGGCCACGGTGTAGAGGACTTCGGCACCGACCAGGGCCAACACCAACACGCCGAGGGAAACGGGGGTGGAGGACAAGTCGGGTCGAGAAGCCAGAACCAAGCGTGGCACAACGGCCAGCATGCTTGCGATGGCGACGACCAGCATCGGCATCATGTTGTTCAACGTCAAGTCGTATTCAATGCCCACGACTCGGGTGGTGGCAAGAGCGAGCAGCACGGCCAAGGGTGCAAGCAGCAACCCCAATGTGGCACTTGGCTGAATCACCTTCGTATCCATTTGTTCATCCATTTGTATCCCTCATTTTAGGTCCAGCCTCAAGGCTGGCGTCGTTGGCCACTTCTGAACCCCTTTTAGGTATAACGGGTTACCACCGAGACCGATGTGGCTCAGTCGCCTTTTTGCTTATGAGGAAAACAGGGCGAAATTCAGCGCTTTATTCCATGGCGCGGTGGCCAATATCCGTGCGGTGGTGACCCCCCTGAAGGGTGAGCTGTTGAAGCACATCATAGGCGGCATCGTGAGCGGACACGAGGTCGCTTTTCAGCGCCGTGCATGAGAGAACGCGGCCTCCAGAGGCCGTGTACTGACCGTCTTCATCCTGCGCAACGCCAGCGAAATTCACCCATGCTTCGCCGTAGGTTTCCTCGGCCAACACATGGGGCAGACCGTCGATGGGTCGTCCTTTGATGGGGGAAGCAGGGTAGCCTTCAGAGGCGAGCACCACGGTGAGGGCAACGCTGTCGTGAACCTCGAGCGTCACTTCGTGAAGCCGGTCGGTGGCAGCACCGTGGAGCAGGTCGTACATGTCCGTGGCGACAAGCGGGAGGGTGACCTGACATTCTGGGTCGCCGAAGCGGACGTTGAATTCAACCACGTACGGGTCGTTGTGTTCGTCGATCATCAGGCCGATGAACAACACACCACGGTACGGAACCGGTTGTGAACAGAGATGCGCATGCATCGGCTCAACAATGCGTTCGACAACCTTGGCGTGAACCTCCGCCGACACCACAGGTGCGGGGCAGTAGGCGCCCATGCCGCCGGTGTTCGGACCCTCATCATCGTCGTAGGCCCGCTTGTGGTCCTGACTGGCGGGCAACGTGCGGTAAGCCGTTCCGTCCATGACCACCAACATGCTGGCTTCCTCACCGGGAAGGAAGGCTTCCAGCAAAACGTAGCCGTCGGCTTTGATGGAGAATTCAATGAAGGTTCTCGCCTCGTCTCGGTCGCTCGTCACAACCACGCCCTTTCCACCTGCCAGCACGTCACGCTTGACCACCCAAGGCTGGCCAGCAAACGCGTCCAACGCAGCATCGATGTTGCTTGTTTTGTCCAAGCGAAGGAACGCAGCCGTCGGAACACCCGCCGCCTCCATGGCTTGTTTGGCGTGGAGTTTGGAGCCTTCGAGATGGGCCAAGGCCGCCACTGGACCAAAGCAAGCAATGTCCGCCTCAGCGCATGCATCCGCCAACCCGTCGCACAGCGGTGCTTCCGGTCCAACCACCACCAGATCCGGTGCCAATTCCTTGAACAAAGAAACCAGCTCCTCGGTCGAGGATGCTGACGCATGATTGGTCGCGATTCGAGCGGTCCCGGCGTTTCCAGGAACACAATGCAGCGAGCTCACCTTGTGTGAAGCATTCAACGATAAGCAGAGGGCGTGCTCTCGCCCACCGCTGCCAACAACGACCACCGGTGCTCCTGTCATGAACTTCCGTGTCCTCGGGCGATGAATAAGGCCTTCGCGTTCGTTGTTTAGGCTGTGGCTCCGGAAGAACCCTTATTCGCCACGCAACCAACACGGTTCCATGCGAACCCATGCACCCACGGCGGCTCTTCTCCTCACCCTCTTGTTGTTGGGCCTCCCTCTTGCTGCAGCCCAAGCGCCCACCGATGGTGGAACGACCTCTATCACCGGCTCTGAAACATGGACCGATGACGGCCACCTCAACGGCCACGTGGTCGTGGCC
>CAXRAL010000036.1:0-6717 GCA_964228815.1 Candidatus Poseidoniaceae archaeon | reverse complement strand
CTTCCAACACCTCCCGCACCCCGGGAAAGGAGCCCGCAAACAAGAGCTGACCACGTCCCCAAGGCCAGCCTCCTGCACCAAACGGACCGTGCTGGCTTGGCTGATGCCGCCGATGGGAAGCACGATGTCGAGGCCAACGCTGGACATGACGGATGCGTGACGACGCCACCAACTGCTGGATGAGAAATCGCGCCACCGATGGCCGTGCCAGAGGTAGGTGTTGTCGATGGGCATGCCGAAAGCAATGCCCCGAAGATCGAGGAAATCCGCCATCAAAATCAGGTGCACAGCACTGGCTAAATCCGTAGAAAACCCGCGAGGTCGCCCCCAATGTGCCCGAATCTGTTCATGGTCCGATGGAACGCTTAGGATGTCCCGTCCCGATGTTTTTCGGAGGACATCGAACAACCGATCCGCACCTTCGTGTTTCAAGATGGATTGGAATGTACGTCGATGGTGAACAAGGGCCGTGTCCTCGGGAAGAAGGAGCATGGCTGCGGTTGAGTCAATACCTCCAGAAAACGCAAGACCAACCTTGGACCCTGCCCGACGTTGTGGAGTCCACCCGTCCAACACATCATCATACCAGGGAGAAAGCAACGCATACGTGGCCACCCGCAACAAATCTTGGGATGGAGGATGTTCAACCATCTCTTCAGGCAAGGTCCACTGGACGACGCCACCCCTGTATGCAAGCCTGAGGTTTCGCCCTTCTTGCGTCCATGCCCAGCGAAGTCGCTGATCCTGTGACAAGACGCGATCGGGTCGCCTCTGTCCTGCCATGTCCTGACCAACCCCTGAGCGAAAAAGGTCTTACCGGCATGTCTCGACATCATTCTATGGACGAAGACCCAACCCGCCGTCCGAATTTCATGCTCACCTCATGTGCGCTTGAAGCCATCTTTGGACGGTTGGAGCCTGGAGCAATCATCCTAGAAATGGGGAGCGGTGACGGAACCACGGCATTGATTCAGCATGGATTTGAGGTCGTGAGCATCGAGCATGACGAAGCCTGGGCCAACCTGCATCCGGGAACGTGCATTTTGGCCCCAATCGTACCCACACCCGCGGCTACCGCAGCCGAAGAAAGCGGTTGGTATGGGCTGGACCCAGAAGACCCAAGCCTACCGGAGGAAATCGATTTGTTGTTGATCGACGGGCCACCGGGTTGGATTGGGCGAAGCGGAATCCTCGACCACCCGTCGTTGTTTGAACGGGCGAAGCATATCCTCATCGATGACACGGACCGACCCGCAGAGCAAGGACTTGCAGAGAGAATCTTCGCTATGACCAATGGGTCTATTGAGCATGTGCACTCCAAACAACTCAACGGACGTGGCCTTCCTCGAGCATTCACGTGGATTACTCCCAGCAGGTGAAAACATGAAGCCGGCCCCGCCGAAAGAAAACAGTGGCCCTTGGCACTTTCTTGGCGCGTTGAGTCGCAAAGAGCACCGTTCGATGACCATCGCCTACACACGGAAGAAGTTTCACCGAGCAGAACGGCTTGGTCTTGAACGGCTTGTCGTGAATCCTGATGACGAGCATGCGGCTCGAATTGTCGCAAAATCTGCAGCTCGCAGAAAGGACTGGAGGCTTGCGTTGGAGGGTTTCCTGAGGCTTCAGGCCATCAGCCCAAGTGACTTCGTCAGCCGCCAAATCTTCAGAACAGCCGTCTATTCCGCTGAATGGGAACAACTCGAGGCCTTGTGCAGTTCCAATCCAAGTCTCCTCAGTGAGCCCTACAATGCGGAAATCCTCGACAAGAAACTCTCTCGCGAAGACCCTGTGGACGTCTGGCACCTGCTTGCACGGCTCGGTGAGTATGCCCCTCTCCCAGCGAACCTCACTTCTTCTTGGGTGGATGCAAACGCGCAGGGCGTGGTCGACTTGAGCACCCATCCAGCCCCAAACGGAATCGTCAATGCCGCGTGCTCGCATGGATTGGTTGGCCCGCACTGGGCGATTCGAAGCCGAAACGAAAACACGTCATCATCAGGAATTCTTCAACTGTGCAAGGAATTTGGCGCGACCGCATACTTCCGTTGGGCGTTGTCCATTGACGCCACCCTCGACATGAGTCATGCACAGGCCTTGCGTGAGCATCTGCTGGAACTTGATGACGATGCCATTCTCTCAATCTTGGAAGCATTGACTGAAATGACTTCTGCGCTCTACCTTCTCGACCAAGCCGTCCTCCCTGAATCCTTCCTCCTGAACCACAGAGATGCCGTGCTTTCTTTTGAAGACAGAAATCTGCCGCATCGACTTCGTACACTTCTTGCGCAAAAAGAAGCAAGCACTGCCCTCGATCTCGTCAAGAAGTTCGGACCCCACCTGAGCCCTTCCACGGATGTGAACCTCATTGCGGCCATCGCTGAGGTTTTCTTGGTGAACGGTTACCACGAAGAAGCCCGTTCCCTCACCTCACGGCTCGTGCTCCTTCACCCAACGGAGACAAAGTACGCTGAAGTCCATCTTCGAACGTATTCCGATCTTCGATTGCACGAAGAAAGCCTTGTTCCGGGAGAAATCGTAGCGCACAGCAGAAGCGCTGCTGCTTCGTCGATTGAAGCACATGCGGACAACCTCATCATTCTTGATCGCCACGAAATGGCTGAATCTTTGCTTCAGCCCGTCAAGAAACTCAACCGGCGAGGCCTGAGGCAACGGATGCATTACCGCTATTACGTGTTGGAGGATTACGAAGCCGTGATCCAGCATCATGACACGATGATCCTCACCAATCAACGAAACAGTGAGTTTGCGTGTCATTGCGCTCTGGCACACGCTCATCTTGGGCGAGTTGACGAAGCCCTTGCTGTGCTGGAACACCTTACGGAAGCGGGAGAGGCCAACGCGTGTTTCACCGCTTTCGACATTCTGCGTCGCGAAGGACGGAAAGTGGAAGCATTGGCCATGATCAACCGTTCAATGGAGCACTACGGATTCTCTCCTATCGTCAAAGAATGGGCGAAAGCAGATTTCGATCTCCTTCATCTCGGAGCAGAGCCTGTTGAACCTCACCATGACGAGCGTCTGGTCACGGTCATCATGACGGCCCACAAAGACAACCCAATGATGGGCAAGGCGGTCACCTCAATTCTGGAGCAGTCGTACGTCAATCTGGAGTTGCTCATCATCGACGACGCCAGCGCGAAAGAGGATGTCGAAGTGTACGAAGCCTTCGAGGCCAGCGATGAGCGAATCAGGATTCTACGAATGAGCGAAAACTCTGGGACGTACGCCGGCAAAAATCACGGCTTGAAACACGCAAAGGGGGAGTTCATCACCTTCATGGATTCAGACGACTGGCAACACCCTCAGAAGATTGAGAAGATCATCGCTCGCCTGGACAAAGATCCTCATTCTGTTGCGGGATTCGAATCGTATGTCCGACTCATGCCTGATGGGGAATTGGCGCAGATTGGGTCATGGTTCGTTCGCAAATGCCTCATGGGAACGGTTTGGAAGAGACAACACTTGCTGGAAGCCCTTGGTGGATTCGACGAAGTCCGTGTCTCCGCTGATTCCGAATTGTTGGAAAGGGCTGAGTTGATGTTCGGGAAGGAACGCATCATTCACACGCCAGTGGCCTCCTACATCGCCACGTACCATCGTCAATCCTTGACCGGTGGAGGGCCATTTTCCATCGGTTGGCGCGGCGTTCGGGGTGCACGTGGACAGTACGTCGCCAATTTCCGCGCGTGGCATGCCCGAAATCAAAACAGCGTCGAAGAGTTGGCCATTCGAACCGAAGATACTGGAGGGCGCTTCCCTGTCCCAGATGAAATGCCACGTGCGAGGCATGGGCATGCCGTTATGCCGATTGCCCGAGAAACATTCGACTGGGTTCCAAAGGCGTGGCTCAATCTTCAACCACAACCCGCAGATGTCCAAGGTCAAAGCGGCCCAATCACCGTCTGTATGGCCACTTTCCCTGCACGATTCAAACAAATCCCTGAAGCCGTTGCAAGTCTTCTCGAACAATCCCTCACACCGGATCGCATCTTGATTTACGTCAACGAAGCAAATGAAGTCCCTGGTCTGCCTGATGACCCGCGCATTGAGGTGCATGGTTCCTCGGACGTGAACATGACCGACATCGGGAAGTTCGAGGTCGCCTCCATGGTTGAGGACGGCATCGTGCTCACGGTTGACGACGACATCTGGTACCCTCCAAACTATGTTGAGGACATGGTAGCTGCCGTGCAAAGGTACGGGGGCAAAGCCATCATTGGCGTCCACGGTTGTGTCCTTCCTGTTGGTCCAGCCGTTTCCACGTGGGACGAATACCGAGAGAACCGGCGCGTGCATTGGTTCCAACGAGCAGTTTCCACAGATCTTCCAGTCAACATCGTCGGGACCGGTACCATGGCCTACGATGCACGTCACGTTCGTTTCGATCACCGCACGTATGAGACTGGACGGATGGTTGACATCCACGTGGCTGTTGAAGCCCAACAGAAAGGCTACCCGATGATCACTCCACCGCGTCTTCGAGAATGGATGGTGCCCATCGAGCCCGACGAAGGTGACTCCGCCGAGTCGATTTGGGACATGGTCCGAACCGATGAAACCATGCAGGCAGAAATCATTGGCCGCCTCAACGACGTCAAATCATGGTCATTGCACGTGCCAAACGTCGGAAATTATGACGAGGCAGCGGTGCAGATCTTTCACCGTTGAACGATGATAAGGGGACTGCGAGCAACGTGAAACGCCTATCTCTGGGTGGGTAGAAGGCGTGAGGCCAACGCCTCTGCTCCGTTGAGGCCATCGAAGGATGTAGCATCTGCGTCAAGGCCAAGCAAAGCCTCCAACGCAGCATCGATTTGGAGGCCATCGGTCATGACTCGCCCCCACCCTTCCTCTTCGGCCACCTTGCACCGCGCCAACTGATCGTCCATCCCGGTGTTCATGTTCGGTAGGAAGAGGGTGGGCAAGCCCACGCTACGCATCTCGTGGAAGGAGTTGTACCCGCCTGCTTGCACCGAGGCGTCGAAGGCCTTGAGGTAGAGCGCGTTGGGGTAATCACGCACCAGGTGAACGCGGTCAAGGTCCACCTCAAGCCGCTCGCCGAGCATCGACTCACCGAGCACCACGTGGACGTCCTCGTGCGCAAGCAAGGCATCGACGACACGGCGCACGTCGGAATCGATGTCGTTGATGCGACCCGCGCCCAACTGCACGTAGACCACGCGGGCGTCTTGAGGGACGCCCAAACGACGGCGGGCGGTTTCGCGTGGCCACATCTCGTCGGGGTCGATCAGCAGCATCGGAGGACCGTGGAGCTCCTCGACGCCGTGCTCAACCTCGGACGCCGCATGCGGCACGGCGTCGCCTGGGTGAACGATGAGATCGAAGCGCCCGATGGCGTCCACGGGAATGCTGGTGCCCTTCCGGAACATGCCGCGGCGCACCCAGACCTTCTGCGGCACGTCGATGGTCGCGAGCGCATCGAGCATGCCCCGGTACGGAAAGGCCCCATCGAAGACGAAACTCTGGGGGCGATGGGTCTCCAGCACAAGGGTCAGCATCTCTTGGCACATGGCGTTCCAGGCATCGGCGTCCATGCCCTTCATGCGCTTTGGTCCGGCGAGGTGGTACGTCGGAAAGCCCTCGGAATAGGGCAAGTGGAGGGTCGGCTGGGTGGTGAAAAAGACGATTTCAAGATCAGGGTCCTGCTTTCGAAGCCGCCGAGCGAGCGCGTACATGCGGGTGAAGTGACCGAAGCCGACACCGTTGGTCGGAAACAGGACAACACAGCGGCCCGGACCGCCGCGAAGTTGGATCATGCTGTCGGACATGGGACGAGGCCTGCGGCCCAGCAATTCCATGCCGATGCCCCACATGACCACTGGGAGCGAGAGGGGGAGCACAAGCAACCGCCATGGGCGTCGAAAGGCTTCGATGACGTGATGACCGAGACGAAACGAAGCCGAGTTGCGAACCCGCCACAACTCACGCCGCAGCGCCGCCTCACGGCGTTCGGGGCCGGTCCGCGGGCCCTCCTCGTCCATGGCCTGCACCTCAAGAGCCCGACCATAGAGGTCTCGGTGAAGCATGGAGTTCATGGTGCGGCATTGGCACGGGGCGGAACATGGTGCGGCTGCTGGTCACCGGTGGCGCCGGCTTCATCGGTGCGCGTTGCGCTGCCCTGGCCCTTGAATCAAGGCATGACGTCACCGTTTTGGACGACTTGAGCACCGGTTTGCGGTCTCGTTTGGACGCGCTCGAAGCCGCAGGCGCTCGCATCGTGTTGGGTGACCTGCGTCAGTCAGAAGCACGGGCTGCAGCGCTTGATGGCGTGGAAGCCGTGGTTCATTTGGCCGCCCAAGGCTCCGTTCCCCGATCCGTGGAGGACCCCGAGGGCACCATGGAGGTCAACGTCCACGCCACCGATCGCCTGCTCGACGACATGGCAGATCGAGGCATCCACCGGATGGTGTTGGCCTCGTCCGCTGCCGTCTACGGTGATGTGGAGGGCCTGCCGCACACCGAAGACCGGGTTGGGGTGCGCCAGTCCCCCTATGCGGAGAGCAAGTGGGCCAACGAGCAGGCCGTCCAACGGCGGCGCTCGCAGGGATGGGAGGCCCTTGCGCTGCGCTTCTTCAACGTCTACGGCCCGGGTCAACGCAGCGAAGGCGCCAACACTGGGGTCATCCCCATCTTCGTGAACAAGATGTGCGCTGGAGATGCCCCAACCTTGTTTGG
>CAXRAL010000035.1:0-26379 GCA_964228815.1 Candidatus Poseidoniaceae archaeon | reverse complement strand
TACTCTCCAGACGGGCACGTAATCACTCGCCAATTGCCAGATTGGATGTAATCGGAAACAACTTGTTCATAATGGTCCGATTTGAGAGAGATTTTTCTTGAACCTGAAGGCCTTATTGATTTAACAATCTCAAATCCCATTTCCTTAGCGATTGTTTTTCGTAATGCTGAAGATTCTATATTTCCATTGCAGTGTTGGCGAACCCTATTTCTGAGATTATTTGAATCACCCACATACCTCAGCATGATGCTCCTATTGTTGAGTTAGATTTGTGCTTTGCCGAGGGGAAATCAACCAAATGGAATCCTTCATTTCTAATCATATATCGGAACAAATAGCGTTTGGTTGAAGTGTGAGTGGCTGATGTCGGTGTGAAGCAGCATGGCCGCAAGCCCCCTCCAACTCCCCGCGTTTCCCCCGGCAGGTCCTTGGGAAGCCTACGTGCTGTTCATCCTCTGGCTGCCCTTCATCTTCCGTTTGCTCATCCTTGCCAAACCGATGCGTCAAACCATCAACAAGCTCTCGCCTCACGCCGGTTGGGCCGTCAAACAACTGCGCACGCTTCCCGTCAAAGGCATGGGGCTCTTGGTGTTCAACGAAATCTTCGCCTTCCTGATGCCGCCGCTGCTGGTCTTATTGCTTCGGATGTTCATCGACCCGATCGGCTGGCAAACCTGGTCGGAAGTGACCAACACGGGCGGCGCGCTGCTGATGCTGGCGCTCTTCTTCTGGGTCGTCGCCGACCTGTTCCGCGTGGCTCGGGTGCGCCGCATGTTGACGGCCGTGCTGCGACAAGACGTGAACAAACTCCGCAAGGTGGCCGATGCCGGCCTGCGTGCCCGCAAATGGTTGCGCAAGATTTCCGGGCGTGAAAAGGACAAGCCGGTCACCAAGAAAGAGATCAACGACGCCAGCAAAGAAGCGGCCAAGAATTCCCTCAAAGTTTGGGCTGGACGAGCGTTGCTTACCCGGAAATTCTCCCCGGCAGGCCTGGTGAGCAGCGTGGCCCTCGGGGCGGCGGTGGAGGTCGGCAAAATCGGGGCGGGGAAGTTCTCCGATGTGGTCGACAAGAAACTGCAGAAGGAATTCGAGGAGCGCACCAACACCCAATCCAAAACCCTCGTCCTGCTCTTCATTCGAGACATGGCAATGGGCGTCTTTCCGCTCGTGGTGCTGGCCTTCGTTCCGTGGCTGCTGGGCTGAGCGCCACCTTCATGCCCTGCCTTCTTGTGGGCGGTTTGAGGCACCTGCATGTCCCTG
The DNA here is from genome assembly GCA_964228815.1 of Candidatus Poseidoniaceae archaeon. Taxonomy (GTDB): domain Archaea; phylum Thermoplasmatota; class Poseidoniia; order Poseidoniales; family Poseidoniaceae; genus Poseidonia. The sequence goes on along the minus strand of CAXRAL010000035.1, from coordinate 25,119 downwards.
CTCATCCTGATGCGCCACGGCCAATCGATGTGGAACGCAGCGAAACTCTTCACCGGCTGGGTGGACGTCCCCCTGACCCCCAAAGGCATCGACGAGGCCCGAGAAGGCGGTCGTGACATCGCCCACCTCCCCATTGACGAAGTCAACGTTTCCACCCTCATCCGCGCTCAAATGACGGCGATGATCGCCCTGTCCGAACACGGTAGCGGCAAAACCCCGGTTTTCCAGTACCCCACCGAAGTGGAGGACGGGATGTCGGAAAACGAAACTCGCATGCGAGAATGGGCCCAAATCCGTGGTGAAGCCGGCCAGGACAACCTGCTGCCCGTTCACGTCGCCTGGCAGCTCAACGAGCGCATGTACGGCGACCTTCAAGGGTTGAACAAGGACGCCACGCGGGAAAAGTACGGGGCCGACCAAGTCCACGTCTGGCGACGTTCCTACGACGTGCCACCCCCCAACGGTGAATCCCTTGAACTGACGGCCGCCCGTACGATTCCCTACCTTGAGTCCACGCTGATTCCCGCCATCGACGGGGGCAGGAACGTCTTCGTCGCTGCTCACGGCAATTCACTGCGCAGCATCATCATGCACCTTGACGGGCTCTCGAAAGAGGAGGTGCTCGGCTTGGAAGTCCCGACGGGCGTGCCCATCGTCTACGAGCGCACCGAGGCCGGCTGGCAGCGAAAAGATGACGTTTGAGGCTGCGGTGCCTTTTTCGTGGTCCTCGTCAACCCGGCACCATGACCCACCCGTGGCGCTTTGACGGCTTCCCCGGAAGGGTGCTGTGGGTGGATTTGGGTGCCGGCACATGCGAGGCTAGGGACATCCCACACGAGTGGTGCATTCAGAACATGGGCGGCAAAGCCCTCGCCACCAAACTCCTCGTCGAATGGGACACCACGGACTACGATGCGGCCACGTCCAACCAGCACCCCATCACCGGGCGCATGGACACCGCTTCGCATCCAAGCACCCCGCTGTTGTTCATGACCGGCCCCTACCAGGGCTCCAAGGTCGGCTCCTCAGGGCGCGCCGTTGTGGTGACCCGCTCACCGCTCACCGAGTGCTACATCGACACCTACATCGGCGGCAACATTGGCCATGACCTGCGAAAAGCAGGCTGGGACGGTCTCTTCATCACCGGTGCCAGCGAATCTTGGGTTCGCCTCGAGATCAACGACGCCTCCGCCACCCTCCACACCGCCGACGACCTCGTAGGCAAAACGACCTGGGAGGTTGAGCAAGCGCTGGACGGCCTGGGTGAATGCCTCTCCATCGGACCTGCCGGCGAGAACGGCATTCGCATCGCTTCACCGCTCACGGCCGGACGTCGTGCAGCCGGTCGGGGCGGTACGGGGGCCTCGTTCGGGTTCAAGCGCCTCAAGGCCTTCACCGTCAAGGCCAGCAAGGAAGCGGCCGCCGGCATGCGGTACGCCGAAGACTTCTCGCTGGCTGACGCCATCAAGGAACAGCGCTCGGAGATGGGCAAGCGGCGCAAGTTTGGCGACCCGTTCTACGCCTTTGGCACCAGCCGAGGGCCGCTCTATGCGGCGGAAAACGGTCGCATGCCCACGGCCAACTACTCCTCCACCGACGCCCAAATCCCGGACCTTTCCGCTCTCAAAGTCGGCGGCGGTGCGGGCGGTCAAACGGCAGAAGCCGTGGCCGAGGGGGCGACCGCTGTGCCCGTGGTGTCAGCGATGGACACCCACGAACTCTCGGGCGAGCACTGGCATGAATCCCTGCCCGATGCCAAGCAGTCTGGCTGCTGTGCGCCGTGCCCCATCGCTTGTGAGGCGGCCGACCGCCCCACCGTGGACGGCGTGAGGATGCGTGGGCGGCCCGTCCACGTGAACCGGGTTGACCGTCCCGAGTACGAGACCCTCGCGATGCTGGGGGCCAACCTCGGCATCGGCTCGAGCCTTGACGTCATGGACGGTAACGATGCTTGCAACCGCCTCGGCATCGACACCATCTCGGGCGGTGCGGCGCTGTCGTTGATGTGCGAAGTCGCCCAGCGAGGCTGGATGCCAGAGGACTGGGCCGACCACTTCCACGCCCCGTTTGACTTCGGCACCTTCGCTGAGGGCGACGTCGTCCCGTGGGCCTTCGGCATTCCCGAACTGCCGCCACTCGCCTTGCATCTGCTCGCTCACGCCACGCCTGGTGACGGGACCCTCTTTGGCACGCTGACGGCTGGTGCCGTGGCCGCCAGCGAACACATCGAGGCGGTAACCGGCCACCCCATTACCCGCTTGACCGCCCACTGCAAAGGCCTCGACCTGCCCGCATGGGACCCCCGCGGCAAGCGAGGCAACGCCATGGCCTACATGACGGCCAACGTAGGGGCGTCGCACATGCGGGCCGGCTACAAAGCACCCACCGGGCTGCCCAACCGCTCGGCCGTGGATTTGATGGAAGAGCTGGTGGACAGCCAGCACAGCATCGTCATTCGTGATTCGATGATCCTCTGCGCCTTTGCCAAAGGGGCCACGCCCGACGACGTGATGGTTCAGGCATGGAAGGCTACCACCGGCGAGGATTGCACGTGGGACGACCTGATGGACCGTGCTAGGGTGCAGTGGGACCAGGCTCGTCAGTGGAACGTGGAACATTGGGCTCGTCAAGGCAAATCAGCGGCCCAGGAGGACCTGCTGTCCTGGCGACTTCGACGGGAACCGATTCCCAGCGGGGTGGCAGCGGGTATGGTCTCGTTCATGGACGATGACGACGAGGCAGCCTGCATGTCGGCCTACTACGAACTCCGCGGTTGGAACAGGGATGGAGTCCCTGCAAACTGAAACATTCCTGCCGTGAAAGCGAGCAACAAGGCTTAACCTCACGAGGCCATGAGCCCAACCATGAATCCTCGTCGTGCGGTTCTTCTTGCGGCGCTCATGGTCTCGATGTCCCTTTCCGGTTGCTTTGGTGAGGCTGAAGTGGAAGAGGAAGCGGTGGTCTCCAGCGTGTGGACGTTTGAGCGTCCAGAACTAACATGGTACCATTTCCCCGACGCCGTTGACGTGTGGGGTGACGACAGCGTCGACCTAAGCGGACGCAACATGCCCTACCTCGCAGAGGGCACCTACTACAGCATTGGCATGTCCACCTTTGAGCCCACGATGGGCATCACGCAGAGCGACACGCTGTTCATGTCTTCCTATGGCAACGGGCCGGCCGGTTCCACCGCCGTCGTGGCCTGCGATCTCATCGGCATGACCGGGGCACTGGACTATTCGTGCGAGAACGTGTACGACCCGTTCTTCCCCATCGCCAATTCCAACGACCCCTACATCTACGTCGACCCGTGGACCAGCCGCATCATGAAATTCGACATGCACGCGCTGCTCGGCATGACCGTGGAGTGGTCCGATGACGACGGTGCTTCGTGGAACGGCCCGAGCGTCGCCACGCAGATTTACTCGGTTCAGGACCATCAAACCATCGCCAGCAGTAACATGCCTGCGCTCTTCCACCCGACGACATGGATGTTCTGCATCAACGGCAATGCGCCCCATCCGCTCTGCTCTTCGAGCCAAGACGGTGGCGCCACGTGGGGCCCTGAAACCTCAGGCGCTCCGGTGACCTGCTCGTCCGGTGGTCTTTCGGCGCATTTGGTTGGCAGCATTGACGGCAACTTCTACCGCGGCAACAAGGGCTGCACCGGCGATGGATACTCCGTGTTCCGCACGACCAACGCCGGCATCTCATGGACCGAGCATCCGCTGCCCACCGAGATTACCGGGACGGCCGACACTTGGAACGCCGAGGAAGCGCAGGTTGAGGTGGATTCGGCTGGCAACGTCCACGCCATGTGGAACGGCCTGGACAACAAGCCCTACTGGTCGTACTCTCGAGACCAAGGCGAAACATGGTCCAACGCCACGATGATCGCCCCGCCCATCAACCTCTCCGGCACCGGTTTCCCCGTCGTCGTGGCGGGCGATGAGGGCACGGTCGCCTTCGGCTACGTTGGCGAGACGGCCGGTGAAGACGAGGTGTGGAACGCCTACCTTACCTACACCACCGATGCTTTCAACGAGACGCCGCTGCTGACCACCGTTCAACTCAACGGCATCGACGACCCCATCGACACCGAGCAAGATTGCGGCTACAACCGCTGCGGCGGCCTTGGTGATTTCCTCGACATCCGAGTGGACGCTTACGGCCGAACCTGGTTCTCGCTGTCCCACAACATCGGCGACCAGGGCATCTTCGGCACCTTCCACATCGGTCCGAGCCTTCGGGGTGACACCATCACCATGCTGGACGAGATGCCGCCAGGTGGAACCGCCTCGCTGCTGTGAATGCGTGACGCATCCTCAAGAAGCAGAACGACCGCCTCAGCCCATGGAGGGCAAGAACCGGTGGCGCTCGGTGGCCCTCACCGTCCTGCTCATCTCCTCACCGTGGTTGCTGGTTCAAGGCTGGATCTTGGTGGGCGCACCCACGCCCAGCCACACGAGCATGCCTGATTGCCCCGACCGTACGATGAACTGTGCGTTGCTCTCGTCATCCGGTAGCGTGCGCATGGACGCTGGGCTCACCACCGTTGTCAAAGCCAACGTGAGCGAGGTATGGGATGCATGGGTGGCATGGTCCGACGACAACGGCTTGCGAGATGTTCTGGACGATGTTGACGAGGGCGGTGAGCACTTCTCTCATCGGGTGGCGATCACCTCGTTTTGGCGCTTCCCCGACGACGTCATCGTTCAGTTTGAACCGGCTGGTGAGGACACGGCCATCACCCTGTATTCCTCTTCCCGTTTGGGTCAAAGCGATCTGGGCGTCAACCCCGACCGATTGGAAGACCTGCACGCTGCCCTGGTCGCCGTTCAAGCTGAGAGTTGAGCGGTCGCCATGTCCCATCCGTAGGGGAACCCATCGTCGTCCACGAACACGATGTTGACGCCCACGCCAGATTTGTGAAACCCGATGAGTTGGATTTCGTGGATGGCGTGGCCGCTCGGGGCTCGACCGAGCACGGGAAGGGCGTGGCGAGCAAAGAACGAGCGCTTGCGTGGCTTCTTTTCCTCGGTGGATTTGAGCGTCCGGCGGGTGCCTTCAACGTCGTCAAACCACGGCAGCGGGCCTTCGGGCGAGAAGCGGAGACCGAGGATCATGTCGATGCCTTGGGTCTCCTGAGCCGCATCGGCATCGGCCCCGCTGGGAATGGCCGGCGCGTTGGGGTGGGTGTGGAGCCAGTGGGTGAATCGACCGGCCCTTGAACCACGGTCGGCCGAGAACATGTCGTCGGTCCAGTCCTCGGGCAGGTGGTGGACCGAGTAGGAATCACCACGGTTCACGATGTGAGCCTCCTTGATGACGTAGCCTTGGCCTTGGAACAACCGGTCGTGAACCTCGTCGCCTTCGAAGTAGGTGTTCACCTCGGTGCGATGCGGCCGGTCGCCGTCGATGTCAATGCCGACCAGAATTTCATCCGGAAGGGCCTGAAGGGCCCACCAAACGAGGGACTGAAACACATCACCGGGCATGTGGACCTGGGCGAGGTACCCACCACGTTGGGCGTGAGAATCCCGGTTGTAGGAGGTCATGAGGTCCTCCAACCACGCCTCCACCATGATTTTCCCAAACATCCGTCCGTCAAAAGACCCGCGAAGGACAATCTTTGAAGAAGGGTCAGCCCAACCACTCCCCATGGCGAAGAAGAAAGGTGGGTTTGGTCGGTTCCTCGGCGCCATCACGGGAACGCCCTACGAGCGCCTTCTCAAGCAGATCGACAAACTCGTTGACCAGTACGACGAGGACGAGGAAGAACTCGCCAACCAACTCGAGGCCATGGTCGACCAAGCCGGCGACGCCTACGAAGAGGAAGACATCGACGAGGAAGAGCACGATCTCATCATCGAAGCCATCGAAGAGGCCGATCCCGAGGGTCGTGTCTTCGGTAAACTGGGCTCGGACGAAGACGCCTTCTACGCCGGAGATGTCCCTGATGCACCCGAACTCAAGCGTGAGAAGCGTGCCAACCTTGACGAGTTGATGAAAGCCAAAGGTGACGAATTCACCGGCAGTTTTGGCCGTGAGGAGTTTGAAGAATTCAGAGAGCGGATGACCGACGAATTCTACCAGGAATCGGACAACGCCATCCGTCAGGGCGATCATGAAGCTGAGATTCGAACCACCAACCGCGTGTTCGGTGGTGCTGAAGACGACGTTGACGACGCCAAGCGCCGTATCGCTGAGGAAACCGGCATGGCCAACCCCGCACAAGCTCCCGAGCCCGAACCTGAAGAAGAGGAAGAGGACTACGACGGGAACTATTCGATTGACGAAGACGGCGTGGAATGGTTCGAGGACGAGGACGGCTACTGGTGGTACCGAGAAGAAGGTCAAACCGAGTGGCAACCTTACGACGACGAGTGAGGAAATCCTCATCATGGCGCACCGCCCGTAGTCCAGCATGAACCGGGGTTTGGCGAGGTTCATCGGCGATATGTTCGATTTGTTCGCCGATCATGCGCTGTTCTTCACCATCGTCGGCGCCGTCTGTTTTCTGTCCGGCCCAACCCTTCTGGTCGTCCTTGAGCGAAAAGAACGTCTTCCACGCGTGGTCGTTTGGTTGTTCACGTTCGTGTTGACCCCGGCCGTGTTCCTGATGATGATCTTCATTGGCAACCCGCAATCCTACTGCAATGACCCGCTCCCCCACGATGCGTTTCGCGTGTTCTATCCGCTCTTCCTCCCGTTGATTCCTCTCTACATCCACTACGCCCGGGCGGACCGCCTCAACCACCCCTTCATGTTCGGGGTCATCCTCGTGCTCCTCAGCGCTGGCGTCTTCACCCTCACCGTTGCCAACGAAGTGCTCCACCTTGCCTACCAGTCGGTTCAGGGGCACGGCGTCGTCTACAGCGGTGCTCGGGCATGGGAGTGTGCCTGGGTCAACTACGCTTCGTTGTATTCGGCGCGGGACACCAGGGACACGGTGTCGCAGCTCTTCATTGTGGTACAGGTTCTTGCGTTGTTGGGCCTGCGTCTACGCAAGCGACGGCAACGTTCGAGCGAAGAAGAATGAAGCCGAGGTGTCAACCGCTCCAGAGGTCGAGGCTTGCGAGGTCAAACTTGACGGTGCCAACATCAGCGCCCAAAGCGATCATGGCGTCGTTTTTTCCCGGGTCGCTCGACATGGCCACGACGATGGATGGGCGAGGAACATCAGAGGCCAACAGGTCGCTCAACACTTGATGACCGCTGAGGGGCGGCATGTAGTGATCGAGCAGCAACACATCGGGTTGGAATTGCCGGATGTGGTCGAGGGCCTCGGAGGAGTTCCAACGCTGCTGAATCACAAATCGTTTGACATCAACCCCGCCAGCCGTCAGCATGGCTTCGATGTCGTAGTGGTCCTCGAAGGCCAGCACCCGCACGACCAACGCCTCACGAGGGAATGGGTTGCTGCTGCCACCACGGGGGTGCGAGGAACCAGCGCTCATCGCTGTCCGGTCGGTCGATGAGTGGCAGGCTGAGCGTGGAGGAGGCGTCGAAATTGACGTTCATGCCAACGGCGGCGCACGGGCTTGGCAGGTAGTCTTCACCCGATTCGGTCAACACCACTTCGATGACGGATCCGGCATTGAGATCAACGTCCATCGGATTGAATTCCATCAACATCGTGTACGACGAGAACGGTGTGGCTGGGTTGGCGTCGTAGCCACCGTCGCGGTAGCGCACGTCCATCGTGGCGTGGCCCACTCGGAGGCCATCGGCGTACATCGTGGCAAAGATTTGGCCGCCGTTGCAGGCCAGCGTGTTCACCGAAAGGTGGAGGGTGGGCATGCCCGAGATGTGAGCGTCTTCCTCAAGAGCGGGGAGCGTGAACGAGCGTTGGTTGTTACTGTTGACCGTTCCCCCTTGGCCTTCCACGGCGTCCAAGGTGACGGGCATCCATTCCATGTCTTCAGGCGGCCACGTCTCCTCAACGTGCCATTTACCGTCGTGGGTTTGAATCTGAACCATCGGCTCGGGCTCCTCGCCGATGTCCTTGAGGTAGTAGTTGAACCAGCCATAGAGTTCCACCGCCCAGTCCATGCGACTCATGTTGGGGTAGGCTTCGGCGCCGTAGCCGCTGCCCATCTCGCTGTGGCGGTCGGGTTGGTCGGGGTAGTTGTGCGCCCACTGTCCGGCGATGGCTCGAGCGTTGATGCCGGCGTCTCGCATCAGCTGGTAAGTGGGGAAGGCGTGATAGGGGTCGACGTTCCAGTCCTGCATCCCCCAAACCAGGTACACGCTGCCCTCGTAGTTGGCGAGCACGTCGGGCAGGTGGCGGCGCTCGTCCCAGTAGTCGTTCCACTCTGCACCGCCAAATTCAGCACCGGCCCAGGTGGTGAGTGGGTTGAGCGGGCCGATGACGTCGTCGGTGCACATGCGCAAATCGTCGCTGGTGGCATCGGTGGTCGCCCCTTCGTAGAGGGCGTCGTAGAGCATGGCTCTGGCTTCGGAAGAACCGTTTCTATAGAACATTTCTTGGACACCAATGGAGCCTGAAATGGGCACGATGGTTTTGAGGTAGGGCGAGGGCTGTTGGGCGGCTTCCCAGTTGGTGGTGCCCGCATAGGATTTACCCATCAGGCCGACGTTGCCGTTCGACCACTCTTGCTCGCCCAGCCAGTCCACCACGGCTTGGATGCCGGTTTGCTCGCCCAGCCCTTTGACGTCCTGACAGTGAGTGGACTGTCCTGTCCCGAAGGTTGAGGCTTGGGCGAGGGCGTAGCCGTGAGGAACGAAGGTGTCGTAGACCCACTTTCCTACGCCGCCGTCGGGCACGGTGTTGGGAGCGGAGTCGTCCCCAGCGATGCCTTCGCCGCCAAAGTCGTAGTAGGGGTGAATGGTCATGATCACGGGAATTTTCGTGCCTTCGGGAACATCGGGCAGCCAAAGGGCCACGTGCATGAGCGCTGGGCCCGGGAAGCCGGCGTCTTGTTCGCTGGCTGGCAGTTCAACTTCCACGAAATGTTCCTCGTAGGGCAGCGCCTCGTACGAGCCGTTCACGGGGAGTTGGGCTCGGAGCGTGTCCATTGGGAGGTCCATGAGGTGGCGGTCGCTCAGCGGGGTCTTCCACCATTCCACCGAATAATCCGGCTCCTCTTCTCCCATTTCAGCGGCTGGACCGGTGAACACCATGGCCAGCATCAGGAAGGAGAAGGCGAAGGCCACGGTCGCCGCAGCGGAGAAGTTCAACTGGCGCTGCGTGTTGTTGTCGACGGCCTTGAGTTCCACCTCGATGGGTGCAGCATCCTCGGCCATGAATTGAGGAGCAGCCCCTCCATCAAGAGGATGACGCTTTACTCGCTTGCTTTACGGGCTTGAATGAACGAGCGCACGCACAGCGCCGTGTAGGCTGAACCCGTGAGGAACAACATCAGCATGGAGCCGCTGGCGTAGCCGATACCGTCGCCCATGACCATAAAGAAACGGGTGCCACCCAGGGCGCACAGCAAGCCAAAGACGACCGCAATGTGCATCCAAAATTTGCGCTTTTCCGGGTTGGATTTGGCCAACCAGCCTGAAACGGCCAACGGGGCACCGAGGAAGCTCGGGAAGTACGACGTGATGGAATCGGAGGCTGAAAGCACGGAGACCGCAATGCCCCACACCACCAGAAAGAGTCCGTAGCCAAGCGAGAGGTCGGGCATGAAGGTTGAGTCTTCGTCCATGAAATTCCGTCGACACTCCCCCCTTTTTGGTGTTGAGGTCACAACCACCTCGCCGCCGTAGTTTTCATGGAGGGGTGGACCATCCCCGTCCATGCACCAGCGCGGCCTTGGGGTGTTCCTCGTGATGCTCTTCTTGGCGCCTGTCGTGGGCTCCACCACCGTAAGTGTGCAAGCGGATGAACCAGCGTGGCGAAGCGTCGGTCTCGACCCCACTGAATGGACCGACCGACCAACGGTCAATGAATCCCGTCCACAAATGATGTCGTCCTACACCGGCAACGCCGTCATCTCGATGAACGTCTCCTACCAGTCCGGATGGGCGTCAGCTCGGGAAGAGGGCACCGTCATCATCGAATTGTTTGAGCAATGGGCGCCCATCACCACGAACAACATGATTGCACACGTTGAATCGGGGTTGTACGACGGCGTGTTTTTCCATCGTGTCATCAACGACTTCGTCACGCAAGCGGGCGACCCCACCTGCAAGACGATTGGCGTTTATCCCAACACCAGTCCATCTTGTGGCAGCGGCGGAACGGGTGAGACCATCCCGCTCGAGCACGATGCCAACCTCTCCCACGTCGACGGCGTCATCGCCATGGCACGCGGCGTTGACCCGGATTCAGCGGATTCGCAATGGTACATCACCGATACAGAAGCCCACGGTCTTGACCCTGAAAACAGGGACGACGAAGGCTACGCAACCTTTGGAATCGTCCGACACGGCATGACGCACATCCGTGCCATCGCCGATGTGCCCACCAGCGACGAACCGACGGGCACCGGCCTCGACAACCCGTTCGCCTCTGCCGGCCGACCTCTGATCGAAGCCCGCATCAACTCGATGGAGATGATCGGCGTGGCCGATCCGGACGGCACCATCCGTAACCCCGTCGTGGAAGCGCAGGGCGACGGTTCCCTTCTGGAGGACATGGTGCTCATCATTGGCCTCCCGTTGGCGGTCGTGCTGGTGGGTGTTGGCATCACGATGGTCGTCTACGGACGCTTCAACGACAAGGATGCTTCCTCGGCCAACTTCACCGCTGAAGAGCCAGCCATCCTCGAAGCCGAGGCGCTGATCGTCGCCGAACTCGTGGAAGGCGACGAGATCACGGACGGAACCTGAGGTCCAGCACCACGTGGCGCACCCTCGGGGCAAACCATTTCACCCGTTCCAGATGCCATTTTTGGACAGTGAACCCCAACCCGTGCTTGGCCACGAGCGACTCAAACGTCTCAATGGTGGCTACCGTCCACGCCTCGATGCGTTCTTCCTCGACGTTCATGTGAACGTGAAGCACACCGCCGCTCGGTTTGAGAGCCAGCAGACACGCCTCCCAAACGGGCTCGCTTGAGGGAAGCAAACCGAGGTGGCAACGATCAGCCACCCCTTTGAGTCCAAGAAGTGTGACCTGGTTGTCGCCCTCGTGGACGGTCAGGCGTTCCAGAAGGTCGTTGGCGGCTGCGCCAGCCCGGAGGCCAGCGATGGAGGCAGGGTTGATTTCGCAGGCATGAACGTGGGCCGCACCGGCGTGAACGAGCATGGGGAAGGAGTAGTAGCCCACGCCAGCATAAGCGTCGACCACCACCTCGTCCTGCATGTTGATTGCGCCGATTCGACGGCGTTCCGTGACGTTGCCGGATGAGAACATGACTTTGGCTGCATCGAAGATGTATGTCATGCCGTGGTCCGTGAATTCGACCTCGGATGAACCCAGTAGCATTTCAACTTGGGATGAACGATAGGTGTCGTCGGCGATGGGGGCCTGGACGCCGAGAGAGGTGACCTTGAGGGCCTCGGCCATGGCCTCCCACAGGGCTGTTGCACGGGCGTGCTGGCGCACCGTCGCCCACGTTTCGGACTGTCGCCATTCTTGGGGGAGCAGCGCTAGGTCGCCTAAGCGTTCCCACTTTGTGGGCACGAGGGCGGAATCCGTGAGCGAAGGTTGGTGGGTGTCAAGCCAGGTTTGGACCGCCTTGGTGAGCCGATGATGGGGGTCAACCGAGTCCCTTCGAGCGACCTCCGCTTCGATGCATTCCGACGGCACGCCGAGTTCGGAGTTTGCTGCTTCACGAACCGTTTCGCTGTCTGCCCCGGCTGTGAGTGGGAAACCGATCGTCCCCGCTTCCTGTCTCAGCGGTTCAACGTGAGCCTCCAGCCATCCGTTGGTTTTCAGGAGCCCATGCACCCGTTCACCTTGGCTTGCCTCCACGACAAGAAAGGTCGTGGAGGCCTTGAGGTCCATGACAGGACGAGGAGGGTAACTCCTTTCAAGTTCCCGTCCTTAGCGATGGATATGTCAGCAGCCAACGGTGGCAATGGTCTGTCAAAGCACGGCATTTCAATCATGCTCGTGACGATGTTCACCCTCCAATTACTTGTTCCAGTGGTGAGCGCCACCGGGATGCAGTCCTGCATTGGCGGCGGTACCTGCGACACCTACGATCACAGCGACGACATGACACCGCACCGGCAAGATTGGGTGGAAGGCACCCATGTGTTCGATTTGGTTTCAACGTCGTCCATTGAACTTGAACTCACTTGGGCTGTGCGAGAATTCGAGCGTGATTCGCTCGGTCTGGGCTCAGGTACTACGGTGGGTGACACGCTCGAGAGCACCGACGGCCTGGACGCTAACGACGGCGCACCTGCGGATTTGATTCGGCACACCTTTGACGCCGAAACGGCGGGTGCTGGCTCCCCGACGGTGGGCCAGAAACTCAAGAGCGAGGTCCACAGCGCCATTGAAGACGCGCTCACCTCGGGTTTCGGCACGGTCACGAGCCTCTCGACGGAGTACGTCACCTCCTTCACGAGCGCCGGTCAAACCACGGCTTGCTCGACCGATTCCTCCACCGATTCACAAGCAGAGGGCGCCATGGTGGACAACGTGTTCGAGCCGCCGCTGTGTTTCCAAGCCACGGCTTCAGTGGACTTGTTGGCCAGCAACTTCAATCTCGTGGGTTCCGAAAACCTCGACCTCGAGCGAACCTATCGAGGCCTCCTCACAATGGGCGCCGAAGTGAACACGAGCTTCGATTTGACTGCCCAACCTGGGCACAAGGCGGACTTTGTCATCAACCCTTCATCCTACTCCACGGTACTGGGGACCGACGCCAACGGCACGTTGGTGGCCCGAGCCGGTCCACCCAACTACATGGCCGCAGAGTGGTCCATGGACCACATGAATGCTGCAGAAACCGACGGGGACCTCGTGCAAACGGTTGACCTGCGCATGGGGCATCGAAACTCCTCGGCCTCGCCCACCGTGTACATCGAAGAGGGCTCCAAAGCCATTGACCTGAACCTCGTGATTGACCTGAGTGATGAATACGCTGCAACGATTGACTTCGCTGCCGGCTTGTACTACCTTGACACCGAGACCCTCAACAGTTGGGGCATCAACATGTTTGACGTCTCCTCTTCCGCCACCATCCCGGTGATCACGTCCGACGGTATCCGGCTGGCCTACCACAACGACATCGTTGACTTGACGCAGTTCACCGACCAGTTCCCGGTGGGTGATATCGTCGAGGGGCTTGGCAACACCATCGCCGGCGTGGGCGACATCACGATGAGCGACCTGGAGTGGGTGTCGACCACCGACGGCACGGGCATCTTCGAATCGGCGGGCGGCTTGAACTACAGCCATTCCACGGGATGCACCGAACCGGTCGCCGCCGGCCAGGTGCTCCACTACTGCTTGGAAGGACTCAATGCCATGGACGAGACCTACCCCATTTACCTCCAAACGACCAGTCAGCCGTTTTCCATGCGATTCATCGACATCATCATCGCCCAGATCGACGATCCGGATTCCGAGGGTGTTGATTTCCTCGAGAACGTTCAAGCCAGTGATTTGGAACGACTGATGAACGCTGGGTTTTCCATTGAAGCCGTCATCGGTGAATCCTTCCTCAACACCATCGATTTGAGTGGCTTGCCGCCGGCTGATTTAACCGTCGACATCATCCTCCCCGATTGGGTCACGACGGTCGACGGGACGTCCACCATTACCCTGACCAAATCGCTTGACGCCTCGAGTTCACTTGACCTTTCCTTGACGGGCCTTGACCCGTACGATTGGGAGCACGAGATCACCAACGAAGAGGGCCGCGTGGTTTGTTACGCCAACCAGAGCACCTGTGTGGAGTCCGACGTGGCGTTCGACATCGCTTCTGTGAATTTCAATGAATGGAGCGGTTCGTTCAGTTTCACGATGGCGCTTGACGCCGAACTCAGCATTTACCGCATTGGGTTTGTGGACGGCCAGCGTTGCTACGAGGAAATCGATATCCAAGCCTGTGGCCAGATGGAAGCCTTCCCGTCCGACCTGCTGCGTCTTATCATTGACCTCTCGAGCCGCATGAATCCCCCCCTTGGAACCAGCGTTTCGATTCCTTGGTGCGACCACGCCGAATTCGGGGAGTACTTCGACGATTGCGATGCTTTGGAACTCGAAGCCACTCGGCAGGGCATGAAGGACCTTGCCAAGCGAATGGGCGAACTGGCCACCGACGGCATCCATGGATTCGGGGAGATCGTCGCCGATAACGATGATGACGATAATCCATTCAGCGTGATTGACCTCTCTGCGTTTGAACTCATCACCGGTATTTCGGGCATTGAAGCCCCCGACGAAGTTGTTAGCGACGACGAACCCATCGTGCTGTCGCTTCGCATTCCTGAGGTCAAGTTCACCATCGGAACGGCCAACGGTTACAGCGACTTGTCCAGTGGCGACCCATCACAAATCGACCTGAGCATCGTCACGAGCGGTCTTCAGTCCGTGTTCCACCAACCCTTCCAAATGACGGCTGACCTCATGACACGTGTGTTGCGCTCGTCCATCGTCGGCAGCGACGGTCTCACCTTCCCGCCCACCGAGCAAGACACCCAGACCATCAAGATCCGCAATGCAAATACCAGCCTTCCGACGGAATACGACGGCGTCGAATCCCCCATTGATGGAGGGGCCTACTCCGGACCCCTGACCTTCACCCTGCCCCGAGGCATCACGGTGGAGGACGCCTCTTCGTCGGCTGGTAACCTCATCATCACCGAAGACGGCGGGCGTCAAACCATCACCTATGTCTTGCCTCCCGGCGAATTTAGTGACGACATCTCCTACAGAATCAGTGTGGGTTGGATCTACTTCCTCATCCAGTTCTGGGTCTACCCCACCATCGTGCTGATCCTCCTGGTGATGTTTGTACGCCGTCGTCGCCGCAAGAAGAAGGCGAAGAAGGCGGCGTTGGCCAATCGGCAAGCGGCGGTCAACAAAGCGCAGATCGGCGACCACGAGTTCGCTGATTTGGCCGGCTTTTCAAGCCCGGCGTTGCGACACGGCGAGACCATCGAGGACATGGCCTACATCGACGAGCTGTCCCGTTAGCGCAGGGCTTCGTAGATGCGCTCGGCCAGCGCAGGGCCGATGCCGGGCACGGTGACCAGGTCTGATACGGCTGCGTGCTCGATACCTTTGCGTCCTCCGAAATGACGGAGGAGGGTTTGCAGTTTCTTGGCGCCGAGCCCCTCCACGCCCTCCAGCGGGTCGGCTAGACGGGTCCGGCTGCGTCGTTTGCGGTGGAAGGTGTTGACGAATCGGTGCGCTTCGTCCCTTGCGTGAACGAGCACGCGGCCGGCCCGGTCGAGCACGAGCGGGTCATGGCCGTAGCGGAAGATGGTCTCCTCGCGCTTGGCGAGGGCCGCCAGCGGGAAGCGGTCGGCCCAGCCGTGCTCTTCAAGCGCCTGTTGAATCGTGCTGAGATGGGTTTCACCGCCGTCGATGAGCAACAGGTCCGGCCATTCTTCCTGTCGCTTGGCCCAGCGCACGACGACTTCTTTCATCATGCGCAGGTCGTCCATCGCTTTGCCCTTGACGATGTATTTCCGGTACTCGCTTTTGGCCGGTCGGCCGTTACGCATCACGACGCTGGCACCGACCCGTTCATCGCCCTGAAGTTGGGCCATGTCGAAGCACACGATATGGTCGAGTTGGTTCATGCCCAGGGTCTTTGCCCCTTCGTCGGCTGCCCGTTGTTCGAGCGAGCCGCTGGATTTGTTGGCCATGCGCTGCAGTTGAATCTCGGCGTTTTGACGGGCGAGGGTGGCGAGGTTCTCGAGATCGCCGCGCTGAGGTGTGCGAACCTCGACCGACGAGCCTCGTCGTTCGTCCAGCCACGTTTGGAGCCCGTCAAAGATGGGCACAGGCGAGAGCAGCAAACGGGGCGGCGTGCGGTGGGCGTAGTGTTCAGAGATGAACATGGACACGGTTTCGCCGAGATCGCCGCGGTGGACGGCCGGCCAGGCTTCTTGTCCCTGTACGACACCTTCGTCGGCGTGGAGAACAACCAGCGCTGCCAAGTCACCTTCGTGGGCGATGCCGATGGCGTCGCAGTCCCGGTAGACCTTGCTTGAGACGACATGCTGGCTGGTGGTGGCCCGCACGGCTCGAATCATGTCTCGGTGCTGGGCCGCCACTTCGTAGGCCTGCGCTTCCGACGCCGCTTCCATGTCGGCGACCAATTCTTCGAGCAGCGGTGCAGCGTCGCCGTTGAGCACGCGACGGACGGTTTTGACGCGCTCGTCGTAGCCCGTTCCGTCAATGCACGGGCCAGCGCACAGACCAATGTGCATCGAGAGGCAACCTTGTGGCAGCAGTTCCTTGCAGTCCCGAATGCCGAATTGCCGGCGAAGCAGCTGCATGACCTGTTTGGCCGCACCGGCGTTGGGGAAAGGCCCCCATTGTTGAGCGGATTTTGGTGGACGGCGGGTGTACATGATGCGGGGAAATTCCTCGTTGGTCATCGCGAGGTAGGGGAAGGACTTCCCGTCTTTGAGCATGGAATTGAATCGGGGCATGTGCTCTCGAATCAGTTGCCGCTCGAGGATGAGGGCGGCTTGGGGGGTTTGGGTGACAATGCATTCGATGTCGTCGGCCCGGGACACCAGTTCAGGAATCATGTGGCGGTCGGGGTTACTCGCAAAGTAGGAACGAATGCGCTCGTTGAGGCGCGTGGCCTTGCCGACGTAGAGGACTCGACCCTGGGCGTTTTTGAACAGGTAGACGCCCGGTTCGTGTGGCAGGTCAGCCGAAGCCAAGTCCACGGGCATGCTTCAACCACGCCTGCCATGACTCAAAAGGCCAACCCTGTTTCACGGGGAACACAACGTGAGGGATGTTTGATGAAGGAGGCGGCCGACCCTTTCCTGTTGCCATGCTGAGCCGAAGCCAGGAGAAACTCTTGCGCTACCTCGGGGGATTCCCTGACGCGCTTGCGCAGGCATGGGATGTGCCGCGCGAAGTCTCGCTGCCGGGTCTTTCTGACGCCATGGGCGTGGTTCGCTCTGGACTCAATCAACCGCTGAACGCCTTGCTCGACCAGAAATACATCACGGTCCGGGTGGCGCACGTCATCGGTGGCGGTGCTCGTCGCCGTCAGGTCTACCACATCACCGAAGAAGGGCGAGCGTGGCTTCACGAGCATCCCGAATCCAGTGCCGAAGAGCAGCCGTCGCTTCCCGTTGAGGAACGCGTGCGGCATGCCCTCATTGGGCGAACACAGGAACTTGAGGACCTCACGAAGCTGGTTGAGGAGCACGGTCATGCGCTCCTCGGCGGGCTCTCGGGCGTCGGGAAGACGACCCTCCTGCGGGCGTGGAGCACCAACCAGAACGATGCCGTTCGCTGGGCGACGGTGGACGAGCTCAGCGATGCTGGGGCCATTGCGGGTCAGTGGATGGCGACCTCCGGCCCGCTTCCCAGGGACCTTGACGCCATGGTTGAGCATGTTCACGCTGCCGAGGGGGTACTGGTCGTCGACGACGTTCACCGGCTCAGTGAACGCCATCAGGACGCCGTGGTCCATCTTCTTGGATCGCTTCGCGACCGAGGACATCAGGTGGTGCTCGCCGGTCGTCTCCCGGTGCCAGCACCGTTTGATTGGCCGTTGCTTCGTCTCGGCACGCTGCCGACGAAAGACGCCATCCAACTGCTCGGCGATCATCTTGAGGACGAACAGCGACGTGATGTTGCCAAAGCCCTCGACGGTCATCCGATGGCATTGAATCTCTACCGAGAAGGCGATCCGCTTCCCGAAGCCGGCGCCGACATCCAGGCCTTTGTTGAGCAAACGATGCTGATGGACCTGTCCGAGGACGCCAGGGACGCGCTCGACGACATGGTGCTCTTCCCGCGCCCCCTCCCCTCGGCGGACATTTTGGGCTTCGAATGCCTCGGCGAACTTGACGAGCGTGCACTTCTTCGGTGGTCGTCGGGAAACACCAAGGTTGAGGTTCAACACTTGATTCGCAATGTTCGCCGAACCATGTTGGACGAAGAGCGGCTGGGTGTGCTCCACCGGCGCGCTGTCAAGCATTGGTCCGAGCGTTCGGACAACCCTGCGTTTGCAGTTCTTCACCTCTATCATCAACTTGCGCTGGAGGATGAAAGCATTGAGGAAACCCTTGAAGAGCGATTTGAGGAGTTGGTGGTTGACCAAAGCGGTGCCATGGCCGTGATTTTTGATCGGGCAACGCAACAACGAGCCGATGACGAAGACCTGCATTACTGGGCCGGCCGGATTGCCCTCCACCGTCAGGAACCGTCCCGAGTCCGAACCCACCTTGAAGCGGTTGTACACGATGGACGGCGGCATGAACTCGCCCACGGACTTGCCGTGCTCGAAGGCGATGCTGAAGCGGCGGAGCGCATCCTCAACGAACAGCTGGACCACGGCAGCGCCGAAGAGGGGGCTCGCTGGTTGCTCAAGGCGGCCGTCGCTTTGCTCGAAGACCGTTTGTTCGACCAAGCCGAACCTCCCAACATGGCCGATGTTCAACGCTTGCTCCACCGTATTCAACTTCCGGACCGCCTTGAGGTCCGCTCCTCCATCACGGTGAGCATGAGCCTTGTTCAACACACCATGGCGCTTCTCGAAGAGGACCAAGACCGTGCCGAGGCTTTGGTGGACGGACTCGAATCCTTGAGCCACGCCGATGACCCCATCGTTCTCCACGCCCGCCTGAAGGCCATGGTGGCCTTTGGCGCCTCTTCCGAAGCCATCAGCAAGGCCTACGAACGCACGCTTGCCGCACAGCCAACAGCGTTCCATCGTGCCGTTGTGGGGCTCACCTTGGTCGAGCATCTGGTTCGTCAAGGTGACAGCGAAGGTCAATCCGTGTTCGGTGGTCTTCCGCTCCCTGATGCGTGGACCGAGATGGGCACGCCTCACCATCGATATGCTGCGCGATGGTGGTACCTGAAAGGGCACCTCGACCCGTCCTCTTCAGCTTCGGCCTTGCGGGAAGCTTCACGCTGGTTTCGTCAGGCAGGCTGCACGAACGCTTCGAAGGCCGCTACCCGGCGCTTGCATCGGGTGTTGTGAACTCAGAGTTCGGCGCCGATGAGCGTCTTTGTCTCCTTGATGCCGGGAAGCTGGCGAATTTCCTCAACGATGCAGCGCGTAAGCGCATATTCCTCATCGGCTTGAACCCGAGCGATGAGGTCGTACTCCCCAAACAGCATCCAGTGGTCCGTGACGAGGTCAACGCCACTCAGCGCTTCCCGCACCTTGGCTTCTTGTCCAGGGAGCGTGGTCATCAACACGAATCCGATGGCCATGTGTTCAGGCCTCCACGGCGATCAGCGTCTGTGTTTCCTTGACACCGTCAATTCGGCGGAAGGAATCCATGAGGAGGTGAGAGAGTTCCTTGGAACTGGGTGAACTGATGCGCACCAGCAGGTCAAACTCACCGTAGAGTGCATGCACTTCAGCCACACCTTCGTGGTCGGCCAGCGTGAGGTACACCTCGCGTTCGTGGGTCGGCTCGGTCTTGAACAGCACAAACGCTTCGGGCATCAATCGCTGGATTTCAAATCGGGACTTATGGGTTCCTGCACGAGCAGACCGGTCACATCAGGGGGGACCTTTGAAGAAGGACAGGGGTGTGCTGGGATGCATGAACCAAGGATCAACCGTGAGGACGGCCCTGTGCCTCATCCTGATGTTCCTTCTTCCTATGGCGTTTCATGCCGTTCCTCCAGCCCAACCCACGCCTGTTAATGAGGATTCAATCCAACACACACAAGGGCGCGCTCAAACCACATGGTCGGGCACGCAGACCCTCACCGGGACCTACACCATCGGCGTGGCAGATGAAGTCATCATTCAGCCGTGTACGGTGGTTCGGCTCCCTGCGAACGAGCGAATCATCGTCGACGGCCGGCTCACCGTTCTGGGAACCCAATCCTGCCCGGTCATCCTTGAGGCCTCGGGGCTCGGTGACCACGAAGGGATCCAGTTCAACACCTCCTCATCGGGGCGCGGTTCCTTGGTGCAAAACCTCACCATCGAGGACGCCATCTACGGCGTGACTGTGTACGGTTCCAACCCTGTCATGGAGAACTTGACCGTGGTCAACCCCGACCGCGTGGCCGTTGATTTGTTTTCATCCGCTGCCCCTCGAATCACCGATCTGTACGTCGACCAGGCCGGGCGCGACCTCGGTTTCCAAGGCGACTGGCGCTACGGGCTTGGCCTTTCCATCGGCTCAGGGTCCACGCCCATCGTGAAGCGAGCCGTCTTTTCGGACATTCTCACCCGAGCAGTCAACATTTGGGGTGGCTCGGGCGGCTTGATTCAAGGCATCACCGTCGACAACTGTACGGGTTCATCATGGGCCATGGCGGCTGGTATTTGGGTCGAGGACAGCCAGCCCTTGCTCACCAACATCTCGATTTCATCTTCCGATACGGGCATCGTCATTCGCCACATTGACGACGGTGGCTACACCCATGCCGTGGTTCGCCACGCCCACATCAGCGACTCCATGTACCGCGGTGTCTACGTGGACAAGAATAACCACACCAATTACACCAACTACGAAACCGCCGATTTCACCAACCTGACCATCACCGGCACCGGTGGACCGGATGCAAAGACGCCCAACATCGGCTACGCTGCCTTGGAAGTCAACGCTACCGGCGCCTGGTTTGACGACACCCTCATTGAGGATTCCACGACCGTGGGTGTTCGCCTTTACTTCGTTGATTCCACCACGACCTTCCGCAACCTGACCGTGCGAAACTCTGGCGATCCGGGCCAAGGCCCTCACGAAGCGGGCATTGCGGTTCGTTCGTCGTTCTTTGCTCCGACCTTCGACGGGCTTGAGGTCTCCGGGTCGGTCGGCCCCGGCGTCCACTCCACCTCGGGCGGTGCCATGCAGGGCAGCGATTGGGTGTTGCACAACAACACGAAGCAAGGCATCATCGTCGACCGTGCGACGGTGGTGGTCGAGGGCATGCATTTGGCCGATAACGGTTATTCCGCGGCCCACGTGCTCGATGCACGGCGCATTGATTTCTGGAACCTGTCCGCCGAAAACAACGGTGCTTCCCCATCAGCGACGTCTGAGGAACAAGCGGGTCTGTACTACTTTGAATCCAACAACATTGAATCGGCTTCCGGTGATGTACGATGCTGGAACTGCACCATCAGCGGCTCGACGGGGCAGGGCATCTTGGCCGTCAATTCGGTTGACCTTTGGCTGGAAGGCATTCATCTTGCAGACAACAACCCGTCCTTGCCTGCCTTTGAGGTGGACAACGGCGACACCATGCCGGGCGGCGCCAGCGGCCGGGTCCACGTGACCAGCGCTCATGTTGAGGCGGAAAGCCCCGGTCAGCCCGCCGTGAAATTCCATCGAGCAGCGGTGGAGGTCAACGGTTTGACCATGGCCGGCAATCACACCGGTTTGGACTGGCGAGGCGACAACAACGGCCAATTCGCATCCATCCTGAACAACTCGGTGCTTTCTGGAACGCAGTGTGCGCTCTTCGAAGGGCACACTTCGCTTGGCGGGCACAGCAACCGAATCTCGACGGCCTGCACGGGCAGCATCACGTTCACCGACAGCCAGGTCAATTGGTCGGGTCTCATCGACGACCGTGCCGGTGCAGGCAGCCCAACCGTGCTCAACCTCGACGGGACATCCAACCTCCACCTCCACCAACCGGTCAACGTCTCTGCCAGCGCAGCGGTCCTGGCCAGCGGTGCCACCCTTGATGTTGCATGGGACTTGACGGTGTGGGTCATCAACAACAACTCCAACGGCATCCCCGGAGCCTCGGTCAACGTCACGTTCTCGTCCTTTGAGCCATCGATCACCCTGCCGACGAACGACGATGGGACCTTGTTCCTGCCCGATTTCATCAGTCAGCGATGGACGGCTTCAGGCGCCAGCGCCCTCAACACTGCCGAAGTCGATTGCGGCTATTTCAGCGTGGAAAACACCACAACGGCGACCTTCGGTGGCGACCTCGTGGTCTACTGCCACCTTCCGCTTGCCAACCAGGCACCGTTCATCCGATGGACGTCCCCCGTGGACGGTGCGGTCTACCCTTCAGGGGCTGAGGTCTTCTTCAACGCCAGCGATTCATGGGACCTTGACAACGACAGCATGACCTTCAAGTGGCGCAGTTCGCTTGACGATGACATCGTGGCGAATTGTGCCGGTGTCTTCCACGGTAACGACCACCCTGGCGGCGGTGCCCCGTTCCTCGCCAACGGCGACCCCTTTACACAGGTGCCACCGTACTGCCAACTCTCCGACGGTCTTCACGAAATCAGTCTCCAAGTGTGCGACATCGCTCATTGCGTAGAGGAAATACGAACCATTGAACTGGTCAATTTCGCACCGGTGTTGGTGGTTGATTTCGAACCCGCTCTCAACCCGTGGAGCGAGCTCATCATGCCGCAAACGGGCACCGTGACCATCAACACCACTGGAACATACGACCCCGAAGGCGATGACTTTGCTTGCCTCATCAAGTTCAGCGGATACAACCGTCAGGGCACCGGTTGGGGGAACCAGTGGGGGTGTCCCGAGGAACTCACCTACACCTTCGACCACGTTGACGATGACCCTCCCGCCTCGTTTACGATGACCGTCATGGCTTGGGATGAGGTTGGCAACAACGCCACCTACAGCGTACCGGTCATGCTCTACAACGAAATTCCCGACCCGGTGTTCACGGTGGACCGTTCGTCCACTGCGAGCGAGGCGCTGGTGACCCTTGACGGAAGTGCCACCGTGGACCCGGAGGGCGATGCGCTCTCGGTCACCTACACTTCATCGCTTGACGGGGTGCTTCAGGTCGGTTCGGACTTGGTCTGGGAAGGCCACCTTTCCCGCGGCGTCCACACCATCACGATGGAGGTCACCGACGACCGTGCTGAGCACGCCAACCAAAGCAAATCCAATTCCATCCTGCTCACGGTCGACAACGCCGAGCCCGTGGCGGTCATTGCTTCACCGCCGGCCCAAACGTTCGACAGCTCCGAATTGATTTCCTTCTCTGCCAACGGTTCAGGCGACTACGATGCCGCCTGTTCCACCTTCCCCACGGAAGGTGAATGGGTCTGCGCCGAGGCTGAACCGGCCACCGGTTCGGAATTCCTCGTGGTTACCTGGACGAGCAACCTGGACGGCCGATTGACGCCTGAAGGCGAAGACTGGTTGTTGTTTGAAGGTCGATTGAGCGCCGGCGAACACGAGATCACGCTCAGCGTTGACGACGGCATCCACGAGCCCATCACGGCCACCCGCAGCATCACGGTCACGCCATCCGCACCGGTGCTCGGTTTGGTTAGTCCGCAACCCGGTACCGTTCACTTTTCTTCGACCACGTTCATGCTCGATGCTTCCCAGAGCGTCGATTACGACGGCGACGCCTTCACCATCACGCTGCGTTCATCACAAACAAGCGAACCACTGCTGGTCGACGTCGACCCCAACGAACAACACGCCTTCACGCTGAACGCCGGCGAGCATCAGATGACCGTCACGCTGACCGACGATACCGGTGCTTCGCGAGACGAGGGCTTTGCGCTCACCGTGGTGGAATCGGCGCCGGTGTTGGTGTTGATCTCCCCGGAAAACCGCCAATCCATCGTTCCCGGTGGCGCCCTGGTGCTCGAGGAAGCCTCCTACGATGCTGACAACGATTTGACCGTGCGTGAATGGCGACGGTACGCTCCTGAACTCAGCGAGCCCGAGGTGCTGTCGACGCGCTCAAAGGACGAACTCACGGGTTTGTTGCCCGGGGAATACCATCTCTCGCTCTACGTGGAAGACGCTCGTGGAAATTCGGTTGAACAGCACGTCAACATCACCATTCAATCCAGCCTGCCGTCCCTTGACCGGGATTCGCTCAGCCTGAGTTCAGAGACCTTCATCCAAAACGAACTCAACCTGTTGACCGTTCGCATCGCTCTGAGCGATCCTGACGGCACGACCGACGACGTGCGCGTCAACATCACCCTCGGCATCCAGCAGTGGGAAGCCAACCTCAGCGATGAGGACGGCGACGGCGTGTGGGAAGGTACCCTTGAATGGCGCCCCGAAACCACGGGCCGTCCGCTGCTCAAGGTGGTGGCCAAGGACGGCGAGGGCGATCAGGCCAACATTGACTTCATGTCTCGAAATTTGGTCGTCGAAGCCCCAGAAGATGACATGCGGGGGCTGCTCTTGGCTGGCGGAGCGCTCGCCTTGGTGTCCATGGCGGGGCTCGCGGCCTTCATGATGGCACGCCGCCGCCGAGCCCTCGAAGACATCGACTTGCTGACGTCTTGGGACGCGTTCAAGGCACCTGCTCAAGAGGCGACGGGTGGCCAAAAATCCGTGCCTGCGCTGGAAGGAAACGCCATGGATGGAACCGACGAGGTGCAGGCTGAACTGGAAACAGAACTCGACCTTGACTTGGAGTGAGTTCCTCACTTCTTCTGTTCGGGCAAGTCGCCCTTGTCGGAGTCCGGATTGCTGTCCAATCCACCCCACGGCGTGCGTGTGCGGTGAAGACCAAACCGACGAGCGAAGAGGAATTTCAGGTTCTTCCAACCGTCTCCCCAGGTGTGAATTTCTGCTTCACCTACTCGGGGGCGGTAGGGGACAGAGATTTCGATGGCCTTCTTTTTACCGAGGTGGCGACGGGCGAGGATTTTGATCTCCTCACTGAGCGGCATGCCGTCGTTGGTGGGGCGCATTTTTTCGTTGTCAAAGACCGACTTGCGGAACACCCACATGCCGGTTTGAGAGTCCTTGATGCCGTACCAGAACAGCATGCGGGCGGTGAACGAAAGCACCCAGTTGCCAAAGCCGTGCAGGCCTGACATGGACCCGTCTTCAGCCAAGGACAAACGGTCGCACGTGATGAAATCCAAGTCGTCGTCCAACAAGCGCTTGACGAGTTCGGGAACCAACTCCGCAGGGTAGGTGCAGTCGGCGTCCATGGTGACGATGATGTCGTTCTTGGCGACATCAAATCCGGTTCGGTAGGCACGCCCGTAGCCCTTACGGGGTTCTAGGTGGACTCGAATGTCCTTCTCCAGTGCAATTTCTCGGGTGCGGTCGGACGAGTTGCCGTCCACGATCATG
>CAXRAL010000034.1:0-15411 GCA_964228815.1 Candidatus Poseidoniaceae archaeon | reverse complement strand
GCTCGGCGATTCCCCCGACCTCTTCTTTCGTTTCAGCTTCCGGGACCAAGCGCTGTGTCCCCCGGATGAGGCCAATGTCGCCCACGCTGACGACGTCGGGGCGACGGACATGGAACATCAGCAACATTTCAGCTGTCCATGGACCGATGCCTCGAAACTTCACCAGGTGCTTCATGATGGCCTCGTCACTCATGTCGTCCCACGGTTGATTGAGCAATTCCTCTGCCTGTTCGGCCAGTCCGTGGATGTAGCTGGCTTTTGGTCGGGTGACACCGCACGCCGCGATGCTTGGTTGGTCGGTCTTCAGCACCGCCTCTGGGGTGACCTCGCCAAGATGGTCCACGAGCCGTCCCCAGATGGCGTCAGCCGCCAGAACGGAGATTTGTTGGCCAACAATCGACCGAACAAGGGTTTGGAACAGGTCGTCCCGGCTGGTAATGCCGTCCGGACCAAATTCTTTGACGACAGGCCCAAGCAACTCGTCTTTGGCCAGAAACTCGTGGGCGTCCTGCCACCAGTTTGGAATTCGGCCGCTCATGGTGGCTGCTTCGGGGGTGAGGTTTTCAACACACGCTTCAAGCCTGTACCATGCGAGACACCCTGATGGCCTACCTCGGTCTCAAAGACGTGTTGCGTCAAGGCTGGGTCAACGCCGGCGTTGAGGCGCCCGAGTCCGTCGCTGCCCACTCCTGGGGCATGGCGGTGCTCGCGCTGAAACTCTGCCCGGAGGACCTGAGCCTTGAGCACGTGCTGAAACTCTGCTTGGTTCACGACCTTCCTGAGGTCATCGTCGGCGATCTCACTCCTTCGGACGACCGGTCGACCAAAGCGGCCGACGAGCGGGCAGCGATGGAGCAACTCGCTCCGGAATGGGTCGCTCTGTTCGACGAATACGAACAGCAATCAACGCCGGAAGCGGTCTTCGTGCGTTCGCTCGACAAGTTGGACATGGCGCTCCAAGCCAAGGTCTACATGGAACGGACCGACCTCGACCTCAATCAGTTCATCGAGAGCGCCCGCAAGACGCTGGGTGACCACGACCTGCTTCGCTGAAGGCAAAGCCGACAAGAACAAAAAGCGGAACCGCTCCGACCGGCTTACACAGCCCGATAGTGTAGGGGTCCATCATGGTGGGTTTTGGTCCCGCCGACCTCGGTTCGAATCCGAGTCGGGCTACTTCTACTCCATCCACATCATACGTCCACGTGGCGTGAACAACACGAAGGAATGGCCCGCTAACATCGCCGCCCAAAAGAGAATGCTGAGAATCGCGTCGATTTGGAAACCAAGTTCAATGATTTGTCCAATCCCACCGAGTGTGCCTAACACACTCAGCACGGCACAGGCAACAAAAGCAGCAAAATTACGCCGTATGGCTCCGATGCCAGCAATCGCCAGTGCAAGGCCGAACAAGCCCACGAGAATTGAAAAGATGATCACGCCCGCACCAAGGCCCGTTCCCGAGCCAATGTCGGATTCAACACCAGAAAGTTGCGAACCAAAGAACACGCCAACAAGGCTGACGAGCATCACGCCAAACCCAACGATGGTGATGACGAGCCCCATTGTCCATCGCAGGGCTGCGCCACCTCCAACAGGAGGGCCGTACATTTCCGGGTCCACTTCTTCTGCAGTAGCATCGAGGTTCCACTCAAATTCACCTTCGCAGTAAGGGCAGGCGAATTCACCGGAGGCATCGTCCTCAAGTTCAATTTCTTCCTCACAATGCGGGCAGAGAATCTCAACCATGGCCCTGAGATTGCATCACAGGGGATATTCCTTTCCCCGGCGCCGTCCAAACGAATACGCATCTTCATGAACGGCATGCCTGTGGATTTGGATACAGGTGAAACAATGATTCAGACCATTGGCGTGATTGGTGCAGGACAAATGGGTAACGGTATCGCACAGGTGGCCGCATGTGCGGGCTACGACGTCGTGATGATTGACATCAAAAACGAGTACGTCGAGAAGGGGCTGGGGACCATTCAGTTCTCGCTTGGGAAACTTGTGAGCAAGGAACGCATGACGCAGGACGACGCTGACGCAGCCCTCAGCCGCATCACGACGGGCACCGACCGAAGCTTGTGCGCAGATTGCGACCTTGTGGTGGAAGCCGTCCCCGAGATCCTCTCGCTGAAGCAAGAGATCTTCACCGAACTTGACAGTCTCTGCAAGCCCGAGACCATCCTGGCATCCAACACCTCCTCCATCTCCATCACCACCATCGCCGCTTCCACGCAGCGACCGGAAAAGGTCATCGGGATGCATTTCATGAACCCCGTCCCCATCATGAAACTCGTTGAAATCATCAACGGCGCAGACACCAGCGAAGCGACGAACACCGCCGTGGTGGAAGCAGCCGAAAAGATGGGCAAGACCGCGCTCTCCTGCAACGACGCTCCCGGCTTTGTGTCGAACCGCATTCTGTGCCCGATGATCAACGAAGCCATCCTCACGCTTCAGGAAGGCGTCGCCGAGCCCGAAGCCATCGACGGCATCATGAAACTCGGCATGAACCACCCTATCGGCCCGCTGGCGCTGTCGGATTTGATCGGAAACGATACCGTGCTTCACATCATGAACGTCCTCTACGAAGGCTTCGGCACGGAGAAGTACGCGCCAGCCCCGCTGTTGGTTCAGATGGTTGAGGAAGGCAAACTCGGCCGAAAGTCCGGCCAAGGCTTCTACACCTACTGAGGTGGGTTCGTGGGCGAACTCAACGGTCAAACCTACCTCGTCACCGGTGCCTCGAAAGGCATCGGTCGCTCCGTTTCCCTTGAACTGGCCAACCACGGTGCTCAAGTGATTCTTCTGTCAAGGGCAAGCGGTGAGCTCGACCAAACCCTTGCCGATGTCCAGTCCTCCGCTCCATCGTCCTTCGCCGTGGCGTGTGACCTCGGCGAGGCTTCCTCCATCGATGCGGCTGTCCATCACATTCTCGCCGAGGTCAGTGAAATCCACGGCTTAGTGCACAACGCCGGCGACATCCATCCCATCAAGCCGCTGTTTGGTGCGGACACTGCCGACTGGACGCGTTCCATGATGGTCAACCTCGTCGGTGTGCAGCATCTCACGCAAGCACTTGGGTCGGCGCTCCAGGGCGAACACCGTACTCGGGTCACCACCATTTCAAGCGGCGCAGCGCTTCGCCCGTTGGCGTCGTGGTCGGCGTACTGCACGGCCAAGGCAGGCCTTGACATGTGGACGCGTTGCTTGGCCGAGGAAGGTGCGCAACACAACATCACGGCGGTCTCGGTCGCACCCGGCATTGTCGATACGGGAATGCAGACAGCCATTCGCTCGGCTGCACCGGAAGACTTCCCGCTGCTCGATAACTTCGTCGGCTACCACGTGAACGGCGACCTGTCCGATGCAGACACCGTCGCCAAGGCGCTGTATGGCCTCATTACGGCACACACGGAAGGGCAGTCAGGTCAGCGTTTTGACGTCAGGGATTTGTAGGAATTCAGGCCTGTTTGGGCGAAGGGTGATAAGCCAACACCTTGACAGCGGCCTTGAGGGATACCATGCCAGGCACCGACCGTGTTGAGATTCGAACGTTGAAAGTTGGACGATTTTGCGTCGTTGACGATGAAGCCTACAAGATTCTGAGCATCTCGAAGTCCAAGCCAGGGAAGCACGGTTCCGCCAAGGCACGCCTCTCACTTGAGAGCATCTTTACCGGCAAGAAAATCTCCCACGTTGGCACCGTCACCGATTCCATCAACGTCCCCATGATCGAAAAGGGCACCGCCACCGTCACTCACATCGAAGGTGAGGAAGTTCACGCTATGAACGATCGAGACTACTCCATGATGATCCTCCCCATGCCTTCGGCAGAATCGGGCATGAACATTGACGCCGGTCAGAAGATCATGTGGCAGGAAGCCCTTGGCCGCTACATCATCATTCGAGACCACTGATGGCGTTTCCACGGCCGGAGGCAATCCTGCTTTGTTCTCGCCAGTGGCGGGTATGAATTCATAAGGTGATTGAGCCATGCTCGCTCATGGAAGGGGCAACAGCGACGATTGAGAGCGACCAACGAGTCCGTGGGTATTGTGCCTACGATTGGGGAAAAAGTGCGTTTGAGACTTCGGTAACCACCGCCATTTTCCCGGCTTGGTTCGCTTACCTCTTTGCCGAAGCCAACGGCATTTCCACCAAACTTCTCGGCAGCGAATGGACGGCCGACGCCATGTACTCGGCCGCCGTGATGATCGGTGCGCTTCTCGTCGCCATTTGTGCGCCGTCGCTGGGTGTCATTGCTGACCGTCGTATGATCAAGATG
The DNA here is from genome assembly GCA_964228815.1 of Candidatus Poseidoniaceae archaeon. Classification (GTDB taxonomy): domain Archaea; phylum Thermoplasmatota; class Poseidoniia; order Poseidoniales; family Poseidoniaceae; genus Poseidonia. The sequence goes on along the minus strand of CAXRAL010000034.1, from coordinate 11,117 downwards.
TGGTGGCTCAAAATTCTCACCATCTTGGGCTCGGTCTCTTGTGTCCTTCTCGCCCTCTCTCCCTACCTCGGTGTATCGGCGGGATGGATATGGGCGCTCGTCATGTTCATGATGGCCAACGTTGGTCTCAACGGTGCTGGCGTGTTCTACAATGCGCTCCTCCCACACATGGGCGATGACTCTGAAATGGACGCCATTTCCAACAAAGCGTTCGCTGCTGGCTACCTCGGTGGCGGCCTTCTGCTCGTGGTGCACCTCGCCATGGTCATGACGCTCGACGGCGGCTGGGTGATTCCCTTCGCCATGGCCACTTCGGGTCTTTGGTGGCTGGGCTTCGCTCAGATGACCTTCCGCATGGTGCCAGAGCCTCACATCGAGAACGAGATGGAACCCATGGGCATGGTCGCTTCGACCAAGATGGCGCTTGGCGAGGTCAAGGCTACGCTTTCGGACATCAAGAGCTTCCGAACCTTGTTTTTCTACATGCTCGCTTACTTCTGTTTCATCGACGGCATCAACTCGGTGACCGCCCTTGCAGGTGTGTTCGGTATCGTGGTTCTTGGCTTGACCACCACCGGCCTCATCTTGACCATCCTCATCATCCAATTCGTGGCGGCACCTGCGGCCATCGGCTTCACCAAGCTGGCCGAGAAGTGGGGCACAAAAGGGGCCCTCCAGTTCTCCCTGGTCTGCTGGTGTTTCGTCATCGTCGGTGCGCTCTCCTTTGCTCCGTTGGAGCTCGAAAACCACGACGAGTACGACATGCAGTACACCTTCAACGAAGAGACGGGGATGTACGACGCCATCGCCCGAGACGGCGTGAACCCCATCGCAGCCCTCCCTGATGACGATGAACAACAGTGGGCGCTTGAACACGAAGCCATTCTGCCCGTCCAACAGAACGAGGACTACAAGAGCGGTTATGCCGTTGAATGGGCCGCTGACAAAGACGGACCTGTGAACGTGAGCGTCACCCTGACGGCTGAGGCGTTGGCGGCGCTTGAGGCCACCATGGACGAATCTCGGTTCTCTTACAGCATTGAAGGCGGCGAATTCGCCGACACCACCGGTCTAGGCGTGAACCATCCCACCAGCCTCGGCGACGGCCTGTTGGATTTCATTCCAAAGACCGCTCGTGCATTGGTGTGGGCGCCGTTGGGCATGTCCGTCTTCTTCCAGTTTTTGTTGCTGGGTGTCTTCGGCGGAGCGCTCCTCGGTGGCTCCCAAGGACTGGCTCGCTCCATGTTCGGCCAGATGGTTCCAGAAACCCGCTCGGCTGAGTTCTTCGGCTTCTTTGGTTTCTTTGGCAAGGTTGCTGCGTTGCTCGGTCCGCTGATCTACTCGATCATGACCGTCTGGTTTGATTCTCGCGTCGGGATTTTCGCCATCTCGCTGCTCATCGTGGCCGGTGCCATCATGCTACGCAAGGTCGACGTCGAGGACGGTATTGCCGTTGCACGTGCAGAAGACGAACGCAACCGGCAAAAGGACAGCGCCACGGCTTGAGCATCGCAACGGTCATGAAGTGCCTCACCAACCCGAGACCACGGCGCTGATGCGCCGCGGGTGGTTGTAATGTCCAACACAGATGTTCCGGGTGAAAAAACCGTCCAAAAATCGGCGTACCGTCAGCCGGTCACGCCAGAGGGCCTGAAGGCCATCGAAGCGGGCACGCTCACCTGGCTCGACGACGAGATGTACAACAACCTCAACACCGGTGTGCTCGAGCAATACCTTGAGGAAAAAAATCTCGAGGAATCCTTTGAGGTCTCCCACTGGAACACACCCAAAGTCCTCATCGGCATCGGTATTGGTGCGGTGTTTTCGGGTGTTACGGCCTACATCGGTCTCAAACTGGGGTTGGCCATTTCCGCCGCATGGTACATCGCCTACCTGCTTGGTATGGCCCTGAAGTGGTCACCGTCTGAAGTCAACATTGCGACGTCGGCGACCACCGGTGCAACCCACGCTTCCACCGGGTTCATCTTTACCTTCCCGGCCATTTTCCTCTTGGCCAGTCAACCGGCCTATGCGTTAGCCGACGGGCCGCTGGTAACGCTGGAGGATGGTGAGGCCTTCACACTCGCCTTCATCGGTATCGTGGCCTCGATGTTTGCCGGATTCCTTGGCGTGATGTACTTCATCATCTTCAGACGTGTTTGGCTGGTTGAAGACCCGCTCCCACTCCCCGGCTTCGAAGCCACCCTCAAGATGCTGGACATCTCTTCTGACGTCAGCACCGGTGCGGTGGAACACGCCCGTGATTCCCTGAAAACCATCGGAGTCTGGACGGTCGTGACGATGGTTGGCCTCTTCCTCGTCGAGTACCCGCTGATTTGGCTGAACGACCGCAAGGTTGCTCTGCTGGATTTCATCGCTGAATCGGTGCACTACGGCGACATTGGCTTGGCCAGTTTTTACTCCCACGGCAAGATTCACCAGCCCTCTGGCACCGTGGACGGCATCTCGCTCAAGCAAACGCACTGGTCCGAGGAATCCGCTTGGAATCCCTTCGCCTACACCTACATCGGCGTAGCGTTGACCCCGTCGATGTTTGCCATCGGCTGGTTCATGAAAGCCCGTGTCGCTTTCCTCGTGAACCTGGGGACCATCGTGGGCTGGTTCTTCCTCGTGCCGCTGGCCGTGTTCATGAACGTCCCGATTTACGACGCCACTCAACAAGCCAACATCCCCATCCAGGACTACGCCAGCGGTGGCTCTGCACCGCTCCAGATGATCGCTTTCGCAAAGACCGTCCGAACCATCGCCATCGGTGCCATTGTCGGCGGTGGTATGTTCGGCCTTGCCAAGATGTGGCGCACCTTCGCCAACATCTTCACGGACATCGGCGCAGCGTTCAAGGGCGACGGCAGCCAAGAATACATGGAAGGCAAGGGTTGGTACGAATGGCCGCTCAAGCACATTCCGATCTTCATGGGTGTGACCTTCTTTGCCATGATCATCATCTTCTCCATCGGCGGTTTCTCGCCGCTCTCGGCGTTGGTGTTCGCCTCCGTGCTGATTCTCACGACCTTCATGCTGGGCGCCATCGCCGTTCGTGTCATGGGTGAAACCGGAATTGAACCCGTTTCAGGAACGTCGTTCATCGTGCTGTTGATGCTGCTCGGCGTGTTCCTCAACGCCCAAGACCTGCTCGAACTCAACACGCAAGACGCCGTCCTCCTCGGCTTGGTTGGGACCACCGTGTTTGGCTCGGCCATTTCCATGTCGGGAACCGTGATTGGCGACTACAAAAACAGCCTCTACATCGGTAACCGGCCCTATCACATCTCGAAAGGGAACATCATGGGCGTTGTCCCAGGCGCCATCATCGGGGCCGGTGTGGCGATTTTCCTGTCCATCCAACTGGCCGAAGGCCGCATTCAACTCATCGCACCCCAGGCCAACGCTTTCGCCACCTTCTCGGTGATTTTCGCTGAAGGTCAGGGCGACCTCGTCCTGCTGGCCCTCGGCTTCCTGCTCGGGATGTTCGTCGAATGGGCCACCGGCATGGGGACGTCCTTTGGTCTAGGCATGTACCTCGATGTGCCGCACACGCTGCCGATGCTGATTGGCGGTGTGGCTCGGGACCGCTGGGAGGACAAGAAACTCCAGCCCCGCATCGATGCACTCAAGGAAAAGGAAGGCACCACGGTGGCCGAAAAACAACGTGCACTGATCTTGCTGAGCACCTTCATGGTGGCTGCCGGCTTGCTGACTGGAGAAGCGTTCTTCGGCACCGAATCCAGCATCCTCTCCTTCGTCGATTCGTTGTGGTACGATGACAACGGTGCACGGACCGTGATGGGCATCGAGAACTTCGCCGATTCAGGTGCTTGGTACGCCATTCGTATGGCCAGCCTGATTCTCATCAACGTCGCCGTCGGCGCCGCAATTTACCTGCTCTTCAAGCGGGCCGGTGTCATCGGTGGCGACAGCAAGGCCGCTGAAGCCTGAGCGTGAGGGCATGTCAACCTCCAGCACACCTGGCTGGGTTTGGGGGCTTCTCGTAGCAGCCGTCGTGGGTGTCTCCAGTGCTGGTGCGCTGTTTCAGCACGTTGATGCTGTTCCACCGCTCCTGCGGGCGTCTTGGCGCCTCCAACTGACAGCCATCGTGCTCCTGCCGTTCTTTCTCTACCAACTGAGCACCATCACACCCGAGGTTGCCAACCAATTTCTGACCAGACGAACCTGGGTCTTGTTGTCGGCGAGCGGGGTCGCACTCGCAGCTCACTTTGGTGCTTGGGTGGCAAGTTTGGACCAGACCACGCTGACGCACTCGCTTTTGTTCGTGACGGCACACCCGTTGGTGATCGTCATCGGCATGGCCATGCTGGCATCATCGGTAGGTGCTGTTCGCTCCCCGCGTCGCAACGAAGCCTTTGGTGCGCTCATCTGTTTCATCGGTGCGGCCATCACCCTGCTCGATACTGGCTCCCAGCAAGGCGACCAAACAGTGACGGTGCTGGGTGACCTGCTGGCTTTTGGCGGTGCCGTGTTCGTCGTGGGGTACATTGTGGTTGGGCGAATCTTACGGACGTGGCTCCCGATTTTCCTCTATGCGTATCCGGTCACCCTCATTGCTGCGCTGCTTCTCCTTCCGCTTTCATATGCGTTGGAACCAAGCTTTGCTGAATTCGGTGTTCTTGGCTGGACAGACGCTGAGTTCTTTGGTTGGTTTTTGCTGCTGGCCTTGGTGGCAGGCTTGCTGGGACACACCGGGTTGAACACCTGCCTGCGCTACATTTCGCCACTCGTTGTTTCGGTCTCGGTCACCCTCGAACCGGTGTTGGGCTCCATCATTGGCTGGTTGTTCTTTGATTCAGGTGTTCCTGGCCGGTGGACCTGGTTGGGTGGCATGGTGCTCATGGTGGGCCTGCTGACGGTGGTGGTCGCTGGTGAGCAAGCCTCGCAGGAAGCGAACAATCAAAACGAACCGGCCTGAGGAAGCCACATGACTCCCGAGCGTGGATGGCTGTTGCTCACCAACGACGACGGCATTGAGGCCATTGGGTTTGAACTGCTGGTCAAAGCGCTTCACCAAGCGGGCTACCCGCTGGCTGTGTTGGCCCCGTCTGGCAATCATTCGGCCACGGGAATGCGAATCAATCTCATGAAGCCGATGGCCTTTCGAGGCCGTGAAGATTTAGTTGCCAAGTGGGGGCTTGACCCTCACGGCGCCCCCGTGCATTTGTTCGAATTGGACGGAACGCCGTGTGACACGATGATCGTCGCCCTTGACGGCGGATTGAACCACCTCGTCCCCGGGGTCCATCCTCAGTTGGTGGTGTCGGGTGTCAACCTTGGACCGAACCTCTCGCAGGATTCGTACCACAGCGGGACGATGGGGGCTGCACGTGAAGCGGGCCTCTACGGTGTACCGGCCATCGCTGCTTCGTTCACGTCCTTTGACCCGCAAGGCATGGACCGTGCGGTTGATGCAACGCTCGAGGCCGTGGCAAAAGCCACCGCCGTCCTGCCGGTCAGGGCCTCCAACCTCGGCAGGCCGAACGGCGCTCTGGACACTGGCTACTTTACTGCGTGGCCCGAACCGACCACTGATGACCGTTGGCTGGCCGACCCCGAGGGCGCTCTGTTGGAGGCCTTCACCAATGGCGACCTCATGCTTAATGTGAACGCTCCCGGAACGTGGAACGGAACCTGGGCCAGCACCCGCCTCGGTGTTCGATGGTACCGTAACGCGGTTCACTTTGCCGACACCAACGAGGATTCCACGGCCACGTTCACCATCGGTGCTGCCTCGGTCGACCATGCGCCCGTCCCTGCCGGTGATTGCGATGCCGTTGAAGAAGACAAAGCCAGCCTTTCGTCCTTGGCCGTTTGGCCCCAGAGCCATCCGTTTGCACTGGATGAAGACCTCTTGGCGCACGGGTTGGAGAACACCGTTGATGGTTGGCCGAGGTGGCTCATCAAACGTTGATGTTGACGCCCTCATCGAGGAGGAAATGGACGATAGCAATCGCCATGTGTCCTTGGAGCCATTGACGTCCAAGCGAGCGATGAATGATACGGTCGCCGACGATGTCGCCCAAGGGTTGGTCGTCGCTGAGAACAAAATTGATCGCCGTCTCATTGGGCCGGCTCTCTTTGGGTAGCATGGCGCCCTCGGACCAGAGGCGGGGTGCATCCGCATCGAGGACCACGGTAGGACCGTCCTGCCATTCCCGCATGGTCGTTGAAAGGTCGCCACCGCTGTGTGTGATGCCGACCGTGATGGGCTGCCAGTGACCAATGGGCGGGAGAGGTGTAGCGATGACCTTGCCGACGGTTCCCGCTATAGAACGTTCATCTGCATGGAGGCCTTTGAGTTCTGCACCGTTGAATTTGATGCGTCGAGGCGGGCCAGGGCCGCCCAGAAGATGGAGGACCACCTCCGTGTTGGTTCGCAGCCCATGACTGGTGAGCAATCCGGCCATGAGCGCCCGGACAACGACATCCATGCGTCCGCCCGCACCGGCCAAATCGTTCAGCGGGAGTTTTCCCTTTGACATCGCACGGTGGCCCACCACCGCAAAGCGTCGCATGCTCACGCCTCCGTGCCCCGTTCAACCAGGGTTTGGACGGCATCGTTGAGATCGCTGGAGGTCTGAAGAACAAAGTGTGCGCCTTGTTGGTCAACGAGATAGCCTCGAGGCTTCCCATCGACGCCGAGGTCTTCGAGTCGGTTGGCCACCACGGCCGTCATGCCTGCTTTCTGAATCTGCGCGTACGCTCGGTGAATCAGGTCGGTCTGCTTGATGCCGGACTCGAGTTTGAAACCGATGCGAACCGCACCGTTGCATGCTTCTTTGAGTTCCATGATGTGTTTTGGGCTCTCGGCCAATGGGAGATTGAGCGTGCCTTGTTGACTGGCCAGCTTTCCTTCGGCAGGACGCTCCACCACGTAGTCGAGCACGGCAGCGGCGTGAACCCATGCATCGATGCGATCGTTGGTCAGGGCCAAGCATTCCTTGAGCATGCGTTCGGGTGTCGGGCAAGAAAGGATGAGAGGAAGCCATGATGGTGCCGGAGCTGTGGTGAGCCCGGCCACGCATGTCACGTCGTGCCCGTGCTTGTGGAGGTGGTCGGCCAGGGCCCAGCCAGTGCTTCCTGAACTGGTGTTTTGGATGAAACGGACATCGTCGACCGGCGATTGGGTGGCGCCGAGGGTGATGACGACGTTCCTTCGCTTGGGTCGTCCCTTGTTCACAAGGTGGGCCAGTGTAGCGACGATGTGGTCCACAACAGGCGTTTTTCGCTTACCCTCCTCGTTCGGGCCCCAAAGGACCTCAACCCCTTGGTCTCGAATCTGGGCCACGATGTCGTCCGTGACCGGGTCGTTGGCCAAATCAACGTGCATGCTGGGCACCATCATCGTCGGCGTTTGACGTGATCGTGCAACAGAGAGGGCCATCATCAACGGCCCGTGTTGCAAGCCGTGAAGGTGGCTGGCCATGACGTCCCGTGTCGCAGGTGCAACCAAGACTGCATCCGCTTCATTGAGCGCCGTCAGGTCGCCGTCCCAGTCGGTGATGACCTCGGCTTGCGACGCCCAGCGAACCGCCAAGGGCGTGATAATGCGTTGTGCGGATGGCGTCATGATGACGGTCAAAACAGCACCTTCCCTTCGGAGGGCTCGAGCAAGACGGACCGTTTCCACGGCGGCGATGCCGCCCGTTACACCGAGCACCACCTTGCATCCGACCAGCGAGGTGCCGGTCGGTTCGACGTCGGTGTCCCGGAGGGCCATGGTGCGGGGAACCTGCTGACCGTCAAGACACCTTCGCTTGAGTACGTGCAGCAAAACAAATCATTCAAATGCACTTGGCCCGAGGCAAAATCGTGGCCAGCAACCGTGCAGATGAGATGGTCCTAGCAGGGGCTGCCCCCACACCTGCTCCCGGAAGTGACCCGGTGGCCCATGTTCACCGTGGGACCAGTTTCATTGTCCTCGTCGACGGGGCCATCGTGGTGTTTTCTGCCTACCTGCTCATCGGGGCGCTCTTCTCCGGCATCGTTGTGGATCTGCTGCTCGGTGGTTTGATGCTCTCAACCCTGCTCATCTATGCAGGGTACAGGAATCGCAAACCCTGGGCGTACTGGCCAAGCGTCGGTGTCTTGGTGCTGGCCTGTTTGGTGTTCATCGCCAACGCCCTCTATTCCCTCGTCCTCCTCCTCGCTGGTGGCTTCGTGTCCAACCTGCTGTTTGTGGCCCTCTTCGCTTGGGCTGCCCTCGGTTCTGGCCGCCGTGCTCTCTTCCACTGGCATCCTGGCTACCGTGCCGGCTACCTGCGCAAAGGCCCCCTCTCGGATTTCAACCTCGAAGATGGCGAAATGCTGGCGGCCTGTCCATCGTGTCTGGCCGTTCTTGCGATTCGACCAACGATGCTCGGAGACGCCGACCGGTGCCCACACTGTGGTGGTGCGTTGGTCAGTCAGTCCCTCATCAACAAGTACAACGATGAAGAGGCCTGAGTCAGAAGGGTCGCTTCCGTGCGAAGGAGGCTTCTTGAAGGGAAGCGCTCACGCACCCCTTGAGGAGGCACACCCATGTCATCGGTTCAAGAGCGACTCCAACAACTGTTGGACGGCGAACTTGACCCCTCGGAAATCGCCGACGACCCAACGCTGGTGAGCCTCGCTGACCGCCTTTACGGCATCAAAATCGCCGCTGTTCAACCGGTGAAAGCGCGAGACGCACAGGATTTGCTCGGTGGTGCTGCTCCGGTGACGGAAGTGGCACCTCCTACTGACATGCTCGTTGAGGTCATTGGCACGGTGGGCGCACCCGCCGTGGCAGCACCGGTTCCCCTGCCCCTGCCAGAGGTGCAACTTGACCTTCCTCCTGTCCCAGCAGCGAAAAAGAGCCCCGTCCGTTTTGTCTTCCTCGGGGGCTTGTTGGTTGTCGTGCTCAACCTGTTCGGTGTGTTCTCGTCGTTGTTCAACAGCACGTGCGAGCCGAACGTTTGCCGTGGCCCTGAACAGACCCGATTGAACCTCATGAGCCCGCACCTCGTTGGGGAGTCTGACGGGTGGTCCTACTCGCTGCTTTCCGAGAGCATGAACGGCGTGGGCGGCGTCGCCGGTGGTATCGGTATTCCCGACATCGTAGCGCTGGTCGTCCTCATCGGTGGGTTCCTCTGGATGCGCAGGAAGTGAATCCTCGTGTCTCCCGATGGTTGGTTGTCGGAGTCCTTTGCCTATGTTGGCATGATGTGTATTTTGTTGGCCTTTCTCCTTGAGACCCGAAACATCCTGCACAGCAAGCAACCAATCTACCTCATTCTGATGGCCGTTGGTTCCGGCCTGCTCGGTGTTCGTGCTTTTCTGATTGACGAATGGGCGTTTTTGGTGCTCGAAGTCGTGTGGTGCGGTGCTGCCGTGCTCGCCTTGATGTCGCTGGGGAAGTCCATTGCTTCGGCCGATGAAGAAGCGTCATCTTGATGAAACGGAAGTCCGCCCCAACATCATGGGCAACCGCAAAGCAAAGCGAGGCATCCCCTCGAAGAGCGAGAATTTCAACGAGTGGTACCCGTTCATCGTGGAAGCCGCTGAGCTGGTTGACAAACGCTACCCGATCAAGGGCATGGACGTCTGGCGCCCCTACGGCTGGAAGACGATGAAACTCATCGACAGCCTCACGCACGCCGAGATGGAACGGACCAACCACGAGGAAGTGAATTTTCCCTTACTTATTCCTGAAAACCTCCTAGAGAAGGAAAATGCGCTCGTGGCTCGTTTGAAGCGAGCCCGTGAAGAAGGCGTTGACCCCGACGACCTTCGGGATGAAGACGAAGAAGGCGGCTTCAAGAAAGAAGTCTACTGGGTGAAGCACGCCGGCGAGAACGACCTCGACATTCCGATGTTCCTGCGTCCAACGTCGGAGACGGCGATGTACACAATGTTCCCGTTGTGGATTCGTTCCCACAAGGACCTCCCGCTGAAAATTTACCAGATGGTCAACACCTTCCGTTACGAAACCAAGCAGACCCGTTCCTTCATTCGCGTCCGTGAGATTCACTTCTTTGAAGCGCACACGGCCCACGTTGACGAAGAGGATGCCAGCCGACAAATCGCAGAGGATTTAGACATCGTTGACCGCATCATGGCCGACCTCTGCCTGCCCATCATCAAGGCCAAGCGACCCGTGTGGGACACTTTCCCTGGTGCCTGGTACACCATCGGCATTGACGCCGTCATGCCTAACGGTCGTACGCTGCAAGTTGCTTCCTGCCACCACTACCGAGACCAGTGGGCCAAAGCCTTCGACGTGACCTACGAAGACCTTGATGCCAAACAGGCGTTCTGCCACCAAACCACCTACGGGATGTCGGAGCGGTTGCTCGGTGCCGTGGTCGGTATGCACGGGGATGAGAACGGCCTGATCATGCCGCCCAAAATTGCCCCCTTCCAGGTCGTCATCTGCCCGATGATTCGCAAGAACCTCGAAGTTGACACCATCGCTGTGGCTCATGAGGTTGCTGACAAACTCCGCTCACGTGGTCTTCGCGTCAAGGTGGACGACCGAGACCTTCACCCCGGTCAGAAATACTACGACTGGGAAATCAAAGGCGTTCCGCTCCGATTGGACATCGGTCCCCGCGACATCGCCCAAGGCACCGCCTTTGCAGCACGGCGCACTGGCGGCAAGGAACCGCTTGCCATGGACAACATCGTCGACGAGTGCTACAGAGTCCTCGATGAAATCAGCGTTGAGCTTCGGGCACGTGCTTCACAGCACATGGATGATGTGGTGCAACCGTTGCCAGCCTTCATCGAAGCCGATGGGCAGTGGAGCATGGACGGCGAGGTCAAAGAAGGACACATCTACGAACTCGCATTCAACGGTTCTGACGCCCATGCAGAAATTATAGAACGCACGACTGGGCTTTCGTTCCTCGGTGATGCGACCGACCCTTACGGTGTGGAACAGCCCTGCCACATGACGGGCGAAATGACCACTCGACGGGTCTTGCTGGCCAAGTCCTACTGAGCGTTGGCTGCGGCCAAAACGGCACCGCAGTTCATGCAGTGTTGGCCCTGCGAAGGCGTCAACTCACCGCAACCGGTGCAGGGAATATAGGCGTGGAGCTCGAGCACGGCCTTTTGCTTGATCA
>CAXRAL010000033.1:0-3735 GCA_964228815.1 Candidatus Poseidoniaceae archaeon | reverse complement strand
TCGAATCTTTTAACGACGCACCTTCTTGATGATTTGCGCCATTCAGGATCGCATGAATCTCCATCGAGAAAGGCCGTGGTCGATGCTTGGATTGACGAGCGCATCAATCACTCTTCTTCCGTTTGAGCCGCTTGCTCACGTGCCAATTCTCGCATGTCTTCGACTTCATCCAGTTCGTCCACAATTTCCTTTCCGAGGAGCGTTTCCATCACGTCTTCCATGGTGAGGATACCAGACGTGCCGCCGAATTCATCGCGGACAAGCGCGAATTGTTGCTTGTTGGTCAAGAACACATCCAATGCTTGTTCAATGGTTGAGTCTTGTTCAATTTTCAAAATGGGCTTCATGATGTCTTTGAGTTGAAGATCCCACTCGTCCCTGCTTGCAGCCATCAGGATCTCCGACCGGATGACCAAGCCGCGAACATTGTCAATGGTTTCGTCGTACACCGGAATCCGAGAGAACCGTAGAATGGTGTTATCGTCAAGGATTTCTTTGATGGATTGGTGCATTTCGAAAGCAGATACAACAGTGCGGGGCGTCATTTCCTCGAGGACCGAGACTTCTCGAAGGCCGAGGAGGTTGTGGATAATGGTCTCCTCATTTTCCTCAAGTGCCCCTTCAATTTCACCCAAATCGGCCATGGCCGCGACGTCATCACGTGTCACCATGGCATTCTTTGATGACGGCAAAATTGACTTGAGCATTTGAATGGGACCGATCAAGAAAAACAGGATTTTCGTAAACCATGTCAGCAAATATGCCGTTGGAGTGGAGAGCCGTTTCCAGTAAGCTGCCCCCAGGGTTTTGGGGATGATTTCGGACAAGAAGAGGACTGCCAACGTCAATATGGCCGAAGCTGCCGTTAACACCTCAACGCCCCATATCTGCTGCACTTGAGATCCGACGCCGGCCGCCCCCATCGTGTGTGCAATCGTGTTGAGCGTGAGGATGGCTGTTAACGGGCGGACGGAGTCATCATCCTTGAGATGCGCCCACATTGCAGCGGTTCGCTTACCCTCGTTCTTCAGAATATTGACGTAGGTTTGAGGCGTTGAGAGCACCACGGCCTCGAGAATCGAACACATGAACGACACGCCGAGGGCGAGCGTGATGTAGAAAATGAGGAGACCCATGTCTCCCTCGCCTGTGGCGGAGACAGCGACGCCAGCGGCCGCAAAAAGTTCGTTGGTCATGTTGTTTCGAAGACCCCTACCCTTTCGGGCGTAGTCTATCCGACGAGAGGAGGGTTCTTCAAAATGACGCATCGTTCAAGGGTATCTCAAATTACCCGCACGATGGATGGGTGAACCTCAAGAAGCAACGGCATGTGGCCGATACGAGAGGGAGACCATGTCGGGCGAACACGTCTTGATCTGTGTGGCCTGGCCATATGCAAACGGTCCACTCCACTTGGGCCATGTTGCAGGGTGTTACCTCCCACCGGACATCCAATACAGGTTTGAACGAGCCATGGGCCATCATGTGCTCATGGTTTCGGGATCGGACGAGCACGGGACACCCATCACCGTGACGGCAGAAACGCAAGGCATCACGCCCCAGGCAGTCGTTGATCAGTACCACGAGATGAATCTCAAAGCACTGCTAGACTTGGGCTGCAGTTGGTCCAACCACCTCGATCCAAGGGGCGCCGAATACGGTGGCGCGTTGTTTAACCGGACAAGCGATCCAGAACACAAACGCATGGTGCAAGAAAATTTTCGAGCGTTGGAAACCGGCGGATTTTTTGAACGCAAAACAACAGAGCAATATTTCGAGCTCCATGAGGACGGCACGGGCCGTTTTCTCCCTGATCGCTACGTCGAGGGCACCTGTCCTACGTGCGGCGCCGAGGGTGCGCGAGGCGACCAGTGCGATGCATGCGGCGCTACCTATGAGGCGGTAGAACTCAAGAACCCGGTATCGAAAATGAACCCGTCTGCGACGATTGAGATTCGTGAAACTGACCATTTGTTCTACCGACTTGACCTCTTCCAAGACGCCTTGGAACAACACGCACTCAACCAACAGTCTTCCTGGAAATCCAATGTGAAAGCCATGACCAAACAATGGCTCGACATGGGTTTGCGGCCACGAGCGGTCACCCGTGATTTGGAATGGGGTATTCCAGTACCGTTGGACGGTGAAACATGGGATGGTAAATGCATTTACGTCTGGTTTGAGGCGGTTCAAGGGTATTCCACTTGTGCGCGCATTTGGTCAAAGACGCATGCGTCCTCCCTCCCCGACGGCGAAGAAACTTGGAAACGATGGTGGTGCATTGATGAAAATGGAACTGTGCCACGGCATTTGTACTTCCTTGGAAAGGACAACATTCCGTTTCACACCGTGATTTGGCCAGCGCTGATTTTGGGTCTCAATCATGTCCACAAAGGAGGAACTTCAAGCGAGCCGGTCTCGCTTCCTGGTCCTGGGGAATTTGCGTTGGAGAGCAACGTCCCTGCCATGGAGTACCTCATGCTTGCAGGAGGACAATTTTCGAAATCAAGGAAGCATGCGGTTTGGCTTCCTTCGTTCCTTGAACGCTACGATCCTGATACCTTGCGGTATTACCTCAGCATCAACATGCCAGAAAACCACGACACGGATTTCAACTGGCCTGATTTTGTAGAACGCGTGAACAGTGAACTCATCGCCGCTTACGGTAACTTCGTTCACCGTGTCCTCACGCTCGGTGCACGGTTGCCTCATGAAGAGGGGGCATCGCCGTTTGCTGCGCATGATGGTCATTTTTCGGTTGAAGCCCACCGTGTGCATCTCGAGGAAGCACTTGGAGACATTACCTCATCGCTCCAGCGACATCGATACAAAGAAGCGCTTCGAGCCATCATGACCGTTGCGCAATACGGCAACCAAGTCCTTCAAAACGCCGCCCCATGGAAGCATCTCAAGGAACCTCAGGACGGTGCTGATGAGAGTCTTGCTGCACTGGCATTCTGTTGGAGGATTGCACGTTTCTTGGCCATTACAACCCAACCCTTCCTGCCCACCAGCGCACAACGATTGTGGTCCACACTTGGCAACGATGGCGATGTATCTGCCATGGCATGGCAGGAGGCGGTGAACTGGGAGGCCCCCCTGACATGGTCTGTTGAAACCCCCCAGCCGCTGTTCCAGCGCTTGGATCTGGATGAGATCTTGGCTGCCGAGCAAAACCTCGTTGAGGCGGGTCCAGATTCGGATACCGTCCATGGCGTAAAGGGTGGGAAAAAGAAAGGAGGAAAGAAAGTGAAAGAAGAAATTGAAGGTATCACGTATCTTGAATTTGAGACGTTCATGAAGGTGAATCTTCGTGTCGGTCGAATTCTCAGCGTCGAAGATCACCCCAACGCTGACAAATTGTACGTTGTTCGACTTGACGATGGAACGGATGGAGGACGTACGATTTGTGCTGGGTTAAAGGCATACTACAAGCCGCAAGAAATGGAAGGGAAACTGGTGGTCTTTGTTGAAAACCTCAAGCCGCGACCGCTGAGGGGCGTCACCTCCGAAGGCATGATGCTCGCTGCTGATGATGGTAACGATGGCGTCCGATTGGTGACGATCGACGGTGACATTGCTACGGGCAGCCAGGTTCGCTGATCACTGCTTCATCCGACTTCGGACCTCATCCATCACCGCTCTTGATGCAATGCGCGTCTTTTCACTCACGATCAATGATTGAGCTTTCAAGTCCGCAGCCATCTCATCCGGAAGACTATCCAAGTTGATGTC
>CAXRAL010000032.1:0-2358 GCA_964228815.1 Candidatus Poseidoniaceae archaeon | reverse complement strand
GTGGTTATCAAGACCTGTTTCCGACGGTCACATGCGATGCGGCCGCCGTCGGTTGTGCGGTCAAGAGGACGACGGCTGAATGATTTTCTCGATGGTAAAGGATTGACCGTTGTGGCCCCAGGTGACGACACCTGGCGTGTCGATTCGGTAGTACTTGGTCGCAAATTCCCGCCCGAGTTCGGGGTGGTCCTTCTCAAGCGAGATGACGATGCGGTCGCTGTAGCCGCCATGACCCCCGATGGAAGCCAGCGCCCGAATCCCGTCCACGAGGGCAGGATAGGGGGCCGACATCTCTTGTTGTGCAGGGTCAAAGGGATGAGGGTCCATCAGCAGGCGAAGGTTCTCCTCGGTTCCAGGTTCCGTGATGTATTCGGTTGACATGGCCAAGAATCGTCATGACCCGATATAAAGCATCAAACGTCATCCATCGAAAATCGCTCGTCGATGGCTGACAGTCCTGCCGCCTCGGCTTTGGCTGCAATGCGACGCAGGCTGCGCATGGCCTGGTCGATGTCTTCCACTTGCTCGGCAAAACGTGTTGGCGGCCATCCACAGTCAATCACGCCAGCCTCAACGGCGCTTTCCTCAATCCACGCTCCACAGGCCGAACCGTAGCACTTGGCCTTGAAGCGTTCAATGTCGAGCCAGAAGGTCGTCCGGTGGCACACGGGGCAGGTGCGGCATTCGTATTCCGAAAGCACGGTGACGGCGTCGTCGCCCACCACGTCCACGTCCCACGAAGCGACGCTGGCTCGCTCGAGGGGGACCTGATGGGATTTCTTGAGGAAGGAACGCAGCACGTTAAGCGCTGTTTCTTGGGTGCTGAAACAGCCCATGCCCACCACAGCACCGCCCTCCTCAACGGCGCTTGGAACGTAGACCCGTCCGGTGATGACCATGAAGGCGGCTGGGCGAGTCGGCGTTTAAGCCTCGCTCAATCGCGCTGCCAAAGGACTTCGATTACGGGCAGACCGCCAGGGTGGGGGAGCGGTGCCTGAGGCTTCTCAATACGAACGGAAATGGACGCCACGCCGGGTTGGGCTGCCAAAAGGTCGACCACCTGCTGAGCCATGTCCTCCATCAAACGAATGGGTGCTGCAGCGTTGAGCATGACATCATCGATGGCGATTTGGATGTCGGCGTAGTTGAGGGTCTTGTCCAAGTCTTCGATACGCTCCTTGCCCGCCAGCGTGGCCCAGACGGTGAAGACGAAGGGTTGAGGTGCGAGATGTTCCTCCTCGTACCAGCCGTGGACGGCCATGACTTCGTAGGCCTCGAGACCGACACGCCACTGCATGAACTCACCTCAGTCTTGCTCGTCGCGCTCGTGGACCCAAATCAGGTGATAGCCGAATTGGGTTTTCACGGGCGAGGACACGGTGGCCACCGGGGTGTCCCAAACGGCGTCCTCGAAGGCCTTGACCATGCGTCCTTTACGGAACCAACCAAGGTCGCCACCTTTCTGACTGGAGGGGCAGGTGCTCTTTTTGCGGGCGAGTTTCTGGAAATCCTTGAGTTTCCCGACCTTGTCCTTGATCTGCAAGGCTTCGCTCTTCGAAGCGACCAAGATGTGGCTGGCCCAAGCGCTCGGTGCGACCATGATTTGTCCACCTGTCGTCGTGTTTTGAACCCCACGCTCAGTAATCCGAGTAGGCGAGGAAGCGCATGTAGGTCCCGTAGACCGTTACCGACACGCCGAGGGATTCTTCGTTGAAGCGTTCCATGGTATCGGCATAGGTGTGATATTCCCAGCTGCCGCTGCCGTAGCACACGACGGCTCGCCCGTTCTCGCCTTCGCCCAGGTCGTAGACGAACGGGCCGTGGTCGGAGTTGTAGGGCATGCCGTCGGAGGCGCCCTTTTCCCCGTTCAAGGTGGCCAAACGGATGTCGTAGCGGTCGGCCACGTCGGAGCGCTTGTTCTGGTAGAGTTCGGTGATGCGGGTGATGTGGCCCATGTCCTCGGCGTTGTTGCCAAACAGGGTCAGGCTGTTGCCTCGGTTGGAGAAGTCGGCATCGACGTGGTTCATGTCGAGGTTGATGTAGAGGCGAAGGTTGTCGCGAAGGCTGTTCTGGAAGGCTTCGACGTAGGCTCGGCTGCCGTACAGGCCCTCTTCCTCACCGCCCCAGGTGCAAAAGCGAAGGGTGCGCTCGGGCTTGCCGGTTTCGTTGACAATTTCGCTCATCTGACGGGCCATTTCGAGGGTGCTGGCGGTGCCGGAGGTATCGTCGATGGCCCCAGGTCCGTGGTAGACGGTGTCGTGGTGGCCACCCACGATGATGACCTCGGAGGATTTACCCCGGATTTCACCGCAGGGCACGTAGATGGTCCGCTCTTGGTCGTTGGTTACATCGATGATC
>CAXRAL010000031.1:0-44672 GCA_964228815.1 Candidatus Poseidoniaceae archaeon | reverse complement strand
CTATCCTGGTTACGAAGATTATGACAGTATGATTGATGCTTATCTTGCATATCTCAATGATCAATCGAAACGTACTAATTTTTACATTCAAAGAGAACTGAGCAAAGGGGACCCCTCTGATTGAATGGGTAGGCAGAGGGTACCCTATGATTTGGGGGTGCGGGCCATTTACGAACGCTGGAGATGGAATCTGACCACCTTCGCGAAGCCACGATGAAGGTCGGATTCGTCAAGATCGGTTTCTTCCAGGCTGGCCCGGATAATGCGCATGGACGGAGCGAGCGGTCCGGTCAATTCTTCGAGGACCTCGTCAAGATCAAACAACAAGTCCAGCGATTTTGGCCCGCCACTCGTAAGCGGAAGCTGGGTTTTGTGGTAACCTTCCATGACAAAGTGGCCGCCAGATGCCAGGGCGTGTAACATCCTCGGCATGTGCTTCTTGCGGATGGCAGGCGGGGTGTGGAACCACGAGCAGGCGATCAAGCCGTAGTGGCTTTCGGGAAAGTCTCGTGCCACGAGGTCGTCCACGTCGTACGCCACCGAAACACCGTGCTCACCGGCCAGTTGTTCGCACTTTTTCTTGCCTTCAATGGAGAGGTCAAACACCGTGGTAGACCAGCCTTCGCACGCCGCCCAGACCGCATTTCGCCCCTCGCCGTCCGCCGGGAACAACGCTGCTGGGTTTGGCTCAGGAGCGAGTTCACTGATGCAGGCTTTGAGCCAGGCATTGGGTTCCTTTCCGTAGGCGTAGACAGGCTCTGCAAAACGACGGTCCCACATGGAGCCGTCCGAACGTTGGTCTTCGTGCATCATTCTTCCTCCGAAGCAGGTGGCGTGAGCATGCCGTGCTCATCGATGACGTCGCAGGCGCCTGGTAGCGCTGCGAGCAAATCGTCGGTTGACAGGCCTGTATTGCGGTAGATGGCGTTGGCCAGTTGGTCTTTCTTGGTCATGCCCGGTGAAAGAATCGCATAGCGGGGGCATGTGGTTTGGATGTGGTCCGGGGTGCCGCTGACGACCATCGGTACACCGTTGACGGCGATGATGCCGATGCCGATGCGCACGTCCATGTCCTTGTACCAGGTGCGCTGGCCTCGAATCACGAAGGCCCCCTTGCCAACGAATTCGCCGGTTTGAGCTGACTTCGAGACTTGGGCAGGTTTCACGCTATAGACCGTGCCATGAGCTCCCCCTCCGTTCCATGCTCGGCTCCACGAGAGGGCCAAGACGGCGGCCTGATGGAGCTTGGCCTCTGAGAGGTTGGTCGCTTCCAATTTGTCCACGAGGCGGTAAGCCGGGATGTCAGCGGGAAGGTGAGACGGCCGTCGTTCCTCCAACGCAAACCCTTGGGCGGCTCGAAGGCTACAGGACGGTGCACCGTGAAGATCAGCGTGCAGGTACATGTCATCGCCCGACAGGTGCTTCTTCACCACAGCGTCGTTGCCTTTGGCGTCCTTGCCTCCGACGATGAGATGACCGCCCTCAACCATCCCCCATCGGTGCTGCTCGAACCACATCCGCTTGCTTCGCTTGAGTCGGTTGAGCTTCCCGCTGGCCTTTTGCTTGGCTTCGTTTTTGCGAGCCCGCTTGAGCTTCCGTTCGGTTTCAGCGAGGGCTTCAACGGCCCCCAAGGTCTTGTTCTTCTGCTTGCGTGCGGCCTCAAAGTAGCGCTGAGCGTTTTGGTGGACCGTTGCGTCGAGCTCCAACATCGCCTGCGGTCCGTTCGCTTCGTTGTTTTCGTCGGGCAGAATGACCGTGATGGTTCGGTCGGCTGGAGCAGCACTGACGATCCACTGGATACTCTTGATGGCCTTGCGCACTGTGGACCACCCGTCTCGCTCCACGGCTTGCTTGGTTTGGTCGATAAGGCCTTCAACGTGGCCCCAGTGTTCCTGAATAAGGTGCCCGAGCCGTTGCTGTTTCTCGATTTTCTCTGAAAAGCCTGCCAGGGCCTTTTCCTGCTGGGCTTGCCGTCGCTCGAGTTTCTCCACTTCCGTGGACTGGCCGCGTCCGGGCCCAGCCTGCTCAAAGCGCTCCTCTTCGCGTCGCTGAAGAGCGTGAGCGTCGTGTACGCCCTTCCAAACGTCGACGGCCTCACAAAGTGAAGAAAAACTTACTCGGGGCATACCTTCGTGTTGCGGGAGCAAAATAGGGGTCGCTTCCACCGCTCGCTGCGCCGTCCAATGATGCGCCTCTCCCTGTTCGAGCCCCTCCATGTGAGCTTGCCAGTCTTCGGGGTCGTCGTCCTGAAGGTTGAGCAACAGATGTGCCGCTTCGGTTCCTGCCAATTCCTCCAGCAATTGCTTGAGTGCACCGTAGACGGCCCGAACATCTGCTTCGTTCGTGGGGGAATTGGGCTCATGCTTGGCCAACGCGCACACCGCATTGGCATGGGTGCCGCCGAGGTTGACCTTTCCACCCAATGTCGAGACCAAATCACGGTCTGAGGCTTGGAAGATCTCCTCAAGCGTGGTTTCCTCAAGGGCATAGGGGTCCATGGCAGCGGGCGGGGGCGTGTAGGGGACGCCCTTCTTGAGCGTCCGTCCGGCATAGGAAGCATGGGTCAGCGGCTGGACGATGATGCCCTCTTCGTCCACGAGGATGATGTTTCCATCACGAAACACCTCGACATACAGGGTGCGCTCACCGTTCTTGGTGTCAAAGGAGAAAGCGAGGATGCGGTCGAAGCCGACTTGCTTCACACCCGTCAGACGAGCGTTGCGAAGGTGTTTGCGCAGCACCATGGCAAAGGGCGGAGGCGTCATTGGCATCGGGCGGTCGCGCTTTGAGGTGTAGATGCGCTCGCCACGAACGAACACGAGGTCGCGCTGTTCGGCTTCCTTCGGGTTGACTCGGAGCACGATTTGCTCGTAGTGTGGCATGTAGGCCTTCTTGACGTAGGCGCCCTTCAGGGCGTCCAACTCCTGCGCCATCGCACGGAGGTCAAAGCCGGACATCGCCTTCTTCATGGTCTCACCCGTATGGATTCCAACGAACGAGACGACATGAAGGTTTCATGCGGCCTTTCCTCGCTCGCACCGTCTCATTCCTCAACATCGTTGAAGCGTAGCAGGACCTTGCCGATGTTCTTTGCATCGTGGATGTACTGGTGCGCTTCCTGAACGTCCTTGGCGTCAAACACGCGGTCGACAATGGGCTCGAGATGGCCGGTTTGGATGCCCTCAACGATGCGTGCGAGTTGTTCATGCATGACGGACTCGTTGGACCATGTGCCCATGTGAACGCCAAACACTGCACGATTTCTCGTCATCAATCTGAGGGCGTCAAATTTGGGTGTTCGTCGTAGGGCAAAGAGGGCCTTGAGCAAGGAGCGCTTGCCCGTTGGGGCTGCCGCTGACATTCCGTAGGTGTAGAGGCGGCCTCCTTCTGCAAGGCAGGACAGACTGCGACGGAGGTGATCGCCTCCGATCGGGTCGAGAATGTGGTCAACGCCCGAACCGTCGGTCTCTGCTTTGATGATGGCTTCAAAATCCTCGTTGTGGCGGTCAATGGGCCGAGCACCGTACTGCTCAATGATGTGATGCTTGCCTTTGGACGAGGTCGCCCAAACCCGCTCAACACCTGCCCACTTGCACAGCTGCAGGGCCGCTGTTCCCACTCCACCTGCGCCACCATGCACGAGCACCTTGTCCTCGGGCCGGAGATGACCGAGGTGGTGAAGCATGTGATGAGCGGTCATGTAGGTGACCGGTGTGGAGGCTGCTGCTTGAAGCGAAATACCGTCGGGCAAAGGGATGACGCGGTCAACCGGCGAAAGGACGAAACTGGCCTGGCCGCCGTTTCGCATGGCAGCCACCACTTTTTGTCCCACTTCGAGGCCGGTGACGCCCTTTCCAAGCGCATCGACCACGCCGCTGACTTCGTAGCCCGGCGTGAACGGGAACGGAGGACGAGGCTGGTAGAATCCGAGCCGCATGAGGAGATCGGCGAAATTAATGCCTGCATAGGCCACCTTGATTCGAACTTCACCTTCCATGGGAGGCGGGGCCTGCATGGGTTCGGTGGTGATGGCCGAAACGCCGCCGGCTTTCTGGATGATGACACGAACACCGCTGGTCATTCAGCCACGCTCCATGTCCCGTTTGATTGCATCACGGACCCTTCAGCTTCCAGCGCGATGAGGTGTGATAGCGTTTGGTCAACCGCCAAGCCGGGGTGGGCGTCGGGCGTATCGGCGTAGGCTTCCACGGCGATGGCCTCAAGATTGGAGGTTCCGTTGACTACGGCGTTCAACACGTTGCTATGCCGTGCTTTTCGGTGCTTGATGTAGTGGTTGATCAGCCGGTCGGGAATAGCGACCACCGGCCCGTGGCTGGGGAAGACGAGGTGCGGCCCCAAGGCCTTCAACCGCTCAAGCTGCTCGATGTAGTGCGTCATGTTGCCGGTGTGTGGCGGGATGAGGATTGTTCCGATGCCCGCCAGCATATCGCCGGCGACCAAGCCCGCCTCACTGAACAGGCAGACATGACCAGGGTGATGGCCGGGCGTGATGAGGACCTGCCACGATTGCTCGCCGAGTTCAAGCACCTCGCCGTCGGTCAAGATTCGGTCGCATGGGACGCTTTTGGCGGTGTATTCGCTGCCCCACACGGGCACGTCAAAGGCTTCACGGAGCAACGACATGTCAGCAAGATGGTCGCTGTGGCTGTGCGTGAACAGCACGGCCACCAAGGTGCCTCGGTGCCGTTCAACGGCCGTGGCAAGCACTTCCATGTCCTCACGCATGCGAACAGCTGGGTCGACCATGACGTACTCGCCTTCGGGGTCGCCCACGAGGTAGCAGTTGGTATGGTCGGCCGGCGGAAGGGTGGCGGTCTTGATGGGGATGACCTCCACACCGTGGGCAAACAGGATGGACTGGCGCCCGGGAAGCCGCTGGGCAATGTCAGCAGAAGCCGCTTCCATGTCCCTGTCCTTTCGCTCCAACGTCCGTTCAATTTCCATCAGGAGGGTGACCACGGGAGGAGCGACTTTGATCTCATGGGCTCTCCAACGGGAAAGAATCGCCGTGGGTTTGGCCCACATCACTTCGGTGAATTCGGTTTGGGGTTCGAGGTCAATGGCGGGGACGGTGGCGCCGTCGCCAAGGTGGAGGTGGAGGAAGGCGTTGTCAAATTGAACGGGGCCGAATGGAGGTGTGATCCGGTGGCTCAGGGTTCGAATGCGTGTGCGTTCAACGGGAAACGAACCAGCTTGAGCGAGCGGAAGCCACTGGGTTTTGTCGTCAACGATGGCGTTTCGGTCATCTGGCTTCAGAAGAACGGCCCCCTCTTCGCTGGCTGCAAGGCCAAGTTCCTCACTCATCTCTCGCATGATGCAGGCAATGGAGGCGGCTTCAGGGCCGGCGAGGGCAGGGAGGGCTTCAACGGCAGCGTGGTCGACCCGCGAAACGCCGCCACCGGGAAAGGCCCAGTAGTTGGGAAAGGCCCGCATGGTGGGGGAGCGCAAACCGAGCAGCACCTCTACGCCATCCGGACCATCACGAGTGAGGGTCATCGTCGCTGTTGGACGAGGAGCACCTCTGGATTGGGCACTAAGGTTGATGCCTTCAGGTACCTCACTCATGCTCGCCGCTCACGCCTCACTCTTTCAAAGCCTTGCGAACGTTCCTCAGGGTGGGTGGCTTTTGGGGTGGGCTTCAAATAACGCCGTGAACGAGGGGGAAGCATGACTCACGACTCGGTGGAGGAGCACCTCGCCGAACTTGCAGAGTTGGTGGCGCAAGCTGAAGCCATGGGTGTCGACCTGTGGCCCGAACCTAAACCGGTCCGTCCATGGGCCAAGTATGCGCTGGCTTCGTTCATGATCATCATGATCATCTCCTGGGTGTCCAAAGCGATGGTCCGGTTTGCTGATCTTTGACCGGTGCATGTTCACCGTTGAATTGAAGAAGGCCACCGAGGTCGGCAGGCTACAGTCCCTTAGTGTAGCGGTCCATCATGGAGGATTCTGGTTCCTCCGACCTCGGTTCGAATCCGGGAGGGACTACCACCGCATCCCAACCAGCATTGCTTT
Organism: Candidatus Poseidoniaceae archaeon; assembly: GCA_964228815.1. Lineage (GTDB taxonomy): Archaea > Thermoplasmatota > Poseidoniia > Poseidoniales > Poseidoniaceae > Poseidonia. The sequence goes on along the minus strand of CAXRAL010000031.1, from coordinate 38,636 downwards.
TCTTCACGAATACTGTATTTTTAGGGAGGCCTAAACTTTATGTGGCGGAGACTTTTCGGACGCCCTAAATCGGAGATGAATATGATGATGAAGAAATTGAAAAAGAACAACAAAATAGCATGCAGCACCATGGTTTTGGTGATGTTGATGGCAGGCCTGAGCGGGTGTATCGGAAGCGACGATTCCCAAGAAACCCTGCGCATCGCCTTCTCGGTGAAGGACGATTACGCCTCCTTTGATGAAAACCCACAGAAGCTCGCTGACTACCTCAGCGACGCCACGGGGTTGAACATCGAACTCTACCCCATCACCTCAGACAGCCTCGCACTTGAGGCCTTGCGATTCGGGAGTGCCGACATGGCCTTCCTCGACGGTGGCGCCGCATGGATGGGCTGGCAATCCTATGGCCTCGAGGCCATGGCGGCCGACATGAAGAGCGACGGTCGCACATACTACAGCGCTCATGCGTGGGTGCTCAATGACAGTGCTGCGGGTCAAGCGGCCCTCGATGACGATGACAGCACCGATCCGTTCGCCGAGTTAACCGGTGAGGTGTCCTGCCACACGGGGTGGCTCAAGTCTGCAGGTATGCTCATCCCCATGGGCTACTTCATCGGTCAAGGCTACGCTGAGGTCGTGGGTGATGAAAATGACATCGAATCGCTTCGAAACACCATTTTCAGCCATTTTTCTGAAGATGCTTCCATTCCAGAATCCGGCTCGCTCTACTACGGTTACTCCGGTGCACTCCGATGCCTTTCCGAAGGCGAAGGCGCTGTTGCCTTTGCAAAAGATTCCACCGTGGACGCGTACTGCGCCGAAGATGATGCCGAGCGTGCATCTTGGTGCCTCGATCGCGATCGCTACGTTGCCCTTCCGGCCTTCGGCCAAGCTCCATCGCACCCGTTGATGTACCAACCAGATACGGTGGACGATTCGACGCGAGAGCTCATCGTTTCAGCCTTGTTGGCACTGAACGACACCGAAGACGGTCAATCCATCCTCGAGAACATTTTGAACACCCCTGGTTTGGTAGAAACCAACGCTGAGGACCACTTGGGCTCCTACGGCGGCCTCATTCAGTATGTTCCTGGGATTCAGGGTTACCTTGATGAGAAGTATTCGTCGGCGTGAGTCTGTTGGAAGAAGTTCTGGTCCACCTGCATGATGTAGCCATTGGCTACGATGTCCCCTTGATCGAGGACATCAACATCGAAGTCATCGCAGGTGATGTGATCGCTGTTCTCGGACCATCCGGCATTGGGAAAACGACCCTCCTGCGAACCATTGCCGGTTTGGTCCGTCCCCTTGAGGGGGATGTTGAACTCGCCGTTCCCTCCCGAGGAGGCCTGGGCTACATTCCGCAACGGTTGGGACTTATTGGAAACCTGACGGTTCGGGATAACGTCGAGATGGGCACGCGTGTCGGGCTGTCAAGGTGGCATCTGCCGTTCATTCCTGTCCCTGCCAAGCAGCGTCGTTATGCAGAACGGGCCATGGAGGATTTGGGTATCCTCTCCCTGGCAGACCAACCTGTTCGGATTCTCTCTGGCGGCCAGCAGCGCCGTGTGGCCACGGCGAAAACCGTCGCCCAGCGTCCGAAATTGGTGTTGGCCGATGAATTTCTTGGCGAACTCGATGACGACAATGTCGAGATCGTGATGGACACGGTACGCCACGCCATCGAAGCCCAGAACTCGGCCATGATCATGGTTGAACATCATGAGGAACTGGCCAAGCAAGTTGCCAACCGAATCTGGCGCATCAAGGATGGACGCCTTATCGAGGAGTTGATTCGTTGAACCGTCGTTTGAGCCTCACCATCGTTCTGGTGCTGGGCCTGGCGCTGCTGACCTTCCTCAACCTCGTTGGCGACTGGGGTCGTTTGAGCGGGGGGATGTCCAACCTTGGCGTCTTTTTCCGGGAGAGCCTTTGGCCGCCCAACTGGTCGGTGCTTGAAGCTCAATCCTACCCCGTTTGCGAGGCCCGCTTCGAATTCACCTGCTCTGTGGCGTGGTTGGGCATGGTCGAGACCATCAAAATTGCCTTCGTTGCCACCGTGATCGGTTTTGCTGTGGCTCTGCCCCTTTCGGTGATGGCCGCAAGCAACCTCTCGCCAATTGAAATTGCAGTCCCGACTCGAATTCTTCTCGCAGGCATGCGTTCGTTGCCTTCGATTATTTGGGCGGTGTTGTTCATGATCATTTTTGACATGGGCACGCTTGCCGGCATTTGTGCCATGTCCTTCTACACGGTTGGCTACCTTGGCAAATTACAATTCGAGTCGATGGAGGGCATCAAGAACGCACCGTTGGAGGCAGCCAAGGCCATGGGCATGACCAGGTCGGAGACAGCCTGGCTCGTGGCCATTCCCGAATCGGCCAACCATCTGTTGAGTCATTTACTGTTCATGTTCGAATACAACGTGCGCCACGGTACGGTGATCGGGCTTGTTGGTGCCGGTGGTATTGGTTTGTACATCAACACCTACCTCAAACTCCAACAGTACGATAAGGTGGTGGCGCTGCTCATCGTGGTCTTCATCGTGGTCGTTGTCATCGATTTCGTATCCATGGCCCTGCGTTCGGCGGTCACCGAGGAAGGTGACGTCGATCGACCGTCATGGTCGTCCTTGTTCTTGCCGGGCGCTATCTCGTCGGCGATGCACCCAACACCGATGAGGAAGGGAAGCAAGGACGAATCCGAGTGATTCAATCGGCGGCGATGTGAACGGCGCCGTCCTTGTAGAAGATTTGAATCTGGTCGGCGGCTTTCTTTGAGAGGGCGGCAACGGCGTCGTACACCTCATCTTCCGAGACCTTGAACGCCTTGGCAGCGTCCTTGGTGGACCACGGTTGAATGTGGAAATCGCTCTTGATGAGCCACTTCAGCAGTTTGCCCTCAAACTCGGTTAACTCGTCGGCCATGCCTCAAGCACGGGCGCTCGCCTCAAAATGTCACCGATGGCCATCATCCAAGCGCCACCATACGGCGGCAGCATTCCTCGGCGTCAATGTCACCGTTGAGCAGGGTGTTCAGGGCTTTGGTGAACGGGATGTTGAGGCCAGCATCTTCCGCTCGTTCCACAAACATCCTCGTCGCACGAACACCTTCAGCGACCATGTGCATCTCTTCCAATGCTTGTTCGAGGGTTCGGCCAGTGCCGAGTTTTTCGCCCATCGACCGGTTTCGACCGTGAGGTGAGGTCGCTGTGACGGACATGTCCCCAAGGCCAGCCGGTCCGAAGGCGACTTCTGCTCGTGCACCCAGTTCGGCCAAGAGGAGGCAACCCTCCTTGAAGCCCGACATGAAAATGGCGGCCTTGAGGTTGTCACCGCCCAAATCACCCACCTGCTTGAGTCCATCAACGAGGCCGCAAGCAAGGGCGACGACGTTCTTGAAGGCGCCCCACAGTTCAGCGCCGACCGGATCGCTGGCCGGATGAAGAATGAAGCTGGGCGTGCTGAGGGTCTGTGCGAGACGCTGTGCGATGGCTTGATCTTCGCTCGCTACCAACGCCGTGGTCATGACACCACCGGCGGCCTCGGGCGCAATGGTCGGGCCCGTCAAGACGGCCAAGGGGTTGTTCTTCCCTTCTTCTTTGAGGCGGGTGTGGATGGCTTCGGAAATGAGTCGCTTGCCAGGGGCGAGTCCTTTAGCGAGGTCGAGCAACACGTGACCCGGTTGAAGATGGGGGAGGACATCCTCCATCACGTCGAGGATGACCGATGAGGGTACAGCGAGGACGACGATTTCGGCACCTTCCACGGCTTCAGCAAGATGCATCGTGGCGTCGAGGCCCGGAACGGGGTGATGTGGCAGGTACTTTTCGTTGGTCTCGTTCATGGTGATGGACTCGTAGACTTCCTGCTCGATGGTCCACCCCGTCACCTTGTGCCCTTCCAAGAGCCAAAGCCGGGCAATGGCTGTCCCCCAGTTTCCCAATCCCAAAACGGCGATGTGTGCCATGTCAATCGTCAAAGTCGCCTCTTCGGGTGTTTATACCATTTCGGGCATGACCACCGCGGAAAAGAGGGATTTCTGGGGTGGGCCAAACGGGCCACTCAGAACAAATCGTCGTCTTCTTCATCGAAATCAAAGACATCGTCTTCGGCCTTTTCCTCAACCTTGGTCTCTTTCTTGGGGGCCTTGGCAGGCTTGGCAGCCGGCTCTTCCTCTTCCTTGGGCGCTGGCGCTGCTTCAGGTTCCGCAGGCGCTGATGCTGCCGGTGCGGTGGTGCCACGAGCGGCAGCGATTTGTGATTCCTTGGTCCGGAGTTCTTCCTCGCTCTTGCCCGTTTGCAACGAGAGGGCTCGACGTCGGTCTTCCCGGGCTTTGCGCTCAAGTTGCTTGTGCCGGGATTTCTCGATGTTCTGCATCATGTACATGGCGTCGTGCTCGAGCAAGGGAGAATCCGAAATCAGCGTGATGTCAAGCCATCCGCCGTCTTCGACGATGAATTCAGCCAGCGGCTCAAAGTTCAGGTCCGACTTCTTGATTTGAGTGTAGTGCATGGCGTTCCCGGTTCGGTGTTCAACCCCCGAGAAGTGGCAGTAGAATTCCTTGGTGCCGATGGTTTCCCGAACCATGTCGAACAACTCACCGTAGTCTTCGGAGGTGCGCATTTGACCGTGGCCACGAGCGTGAATGTGGGCGATGTTGAGCACGGGAATGGTGCCTTCAACGTGGTTCACGACCTCAAGCACCTCCTCGAGACTGCCCCAGAGCTCTTGACGACCTGAGGTTTCGATGCCGATCTTGGACGGCGTGCCGTTTTTGATCCAAGGGAACACGGGAAATTCATCCTCGTCGTCGTGCCATATTTCGTGCACACGATCAACAATGCCGGAGAAGACGTTGGCTACCTGCTGGTTGGCGGCTTGGCCTCGACCGAAATCACCGTAGTGGCCGGTGTGCAGGGTGATGTGGCGAGCGTTGATGGTACGCGCTGCCTGGAGGGTCGCTTCGATTTTGGCAAGGGAGCGCCCACGCTCAACTTTGCCTCCGAGGAGTTCGGAGTAGTACGGCCCGTGGATGTTCATCTCAAAGTCGGTCTTGTTGGCGAGCACGCCGGCTTGCCAGTATTGCTCGAAGTGTTGTGGCGCCACCATGCGGACGGTTTGGACCTCCATGGTTTCGAGGCCGAGCGAGATGATATCGTCCATGCCCTCGACGATGGTACGCCCTTTGCAGGAGAGTGGAACGCCTGCTGGACCAAGTTTGACTGCCATCTGTTCCCCTCCCCCGAAACCGACCCAAGGGCCATCACATGATAATCCCTTTCTGTTGGCTGTCCGCTGAATCGGCCATGACGGGTCGGTTTCTGGAGTGAAAGCATACGACTCTTCATGAAGGTGAGTCCGAAGCGCAACCCATGGAGCCCCACGTCCAGCGCGCCATCTCAGCGTTTCAATCGGGCCACCCCGTCTGCTTGTTCGATTCAGAAAAGCGTGAGGGAGAAACCGACCTGCTCTTCCCTGGGGCCTCCGCTGTTCCAGCCACGATGCGTCAACTGCGCCAGGACTGCGGCGGTCTCCTGTTCCTGGCCATTGGTGATGAGGTCGGCGAATGTTTTGGTTTGCCGTTTCTCCAAGACCTGCACACCACGGAAGACGCCGTTCAGCGAAACCCGGTGCTTTCACATTTGATCACCAACGACCTTCGCTACGATGCACGCTCAGCCTTCACCCTCTCACTGAACCACCGAGACACCTACACCGGTATCACCGACCACGACCGAGCGTTGACCACCCGGAGATTTGCTGAGTTAGCAACCGCTTGTTTGGAGGCTGGCGAGTCGGGTGAGGTGGCCATGAAGCGGTTGGGTGAAGAGTTCCGAACTCCCGGCCACATCCCCGTGTGCCGTGAGGCGAAAGGCGGGCTCGGCGTTCGTCAAGGCCACACCGAACTCGCTGTTGGCCTCGCACGCCTTGCTGGAACAGCGCCGGTGGTCATCGGAGCGGAGATGCTTCAACCGGACGGCGATCTTGCCCTTTCTGTGGCCGATGCGAGAGCATGGGCAGAGGCGAACAACATCCCGTTCCTCGAAGGGGCCGATGTGGTCGCTGCTCTGGGCCTTTCATCGAGACCGTCATCCTCATGAAGCAACAGCCCAACCCAGACACGGTGGTCCAATGAAGCGCATCCTTGCCGTTGGTGTCTTTGACCTGCTCCACGCGGGCCATCTCCACTACCTCGAACAGGCCAAGTCGTTGGGCGACCACCTCACCGTGGTCGTGGCGCACGATGACACGGTACGCAAGCGAAAACACGAGCCGGTCACCAACCAGGATTTGCGCCGGCGTATGGTGGCCGGTCTCAAACCTGTGGACGAGGTCGTGGTCGGCAATCCACCGGAGGTGCCCATTTTCGACATCCTCCCGCACATTCAACCGAACGTCATCGCCCTGGGTTATGACCAAGAACACGCCGAGGACAACATTCGCAAAGCACTGCACGAGCGAGGCCACGGCGATATCGAGGTGGTTCGTGTTGAGGGCCTGAGCGACGACCTCGACGGGACGCGAAAAATCATTGCACGCATCCTCGAACGTGCCGAGAAGAAGGGGGCATGAGCATGTTCACAGGCATCGTCCAAGGATTGGCCAATGTCCATTCTATAGAAAAAGGCGAAGCCGTTTGGACCTTCGCGATTGACCTGCCCAATACCGTCGGATTGGAGCGCGGTGCGAGCGTGGCCGTCAACGGCGTTTGCTTAACGGCGACCGAAATGGATGGCGACCGTGTCTGGTTTGACGTGATCAACGAGACCCTCGAACGCACCAACCTTTCCAGCGTGCAAGAAGGTGACGATGTCAACGTCGAACGTTCGCTCACAATGGGCGACGAGCTCGGCGGCCATTTGCTGTCCGGCCACATCATGGGCTTGGGTCAGTTGACCCAACGGATGAAGGTCGGCGAGGGGGTCGATCTCACGGTGGAGGCCCCCGCTTCGATGATGAAGTACATTCACGAAAAGGGCTACATCGGACTCAACGGGGCTTCGTTGACCATCGGTGCCGTTGAGGGCAATCAGTTCAACATTCACTTGATACCTGAAACGCTGCGCTTAACCACGTTTGGAACGGTGGTTGAAGGGCAACATGTGAACATCGAAATCGATTCCATGACCCAAACCATCGTGGCGACGGTGGAACGAATGATGAAACAGGAGAACCTGGAGGAGAGTGCATGAGCAAGCGAGTTGGACTGGTGTGTGGATCCTTCCACAGAGAGGAAGTTGAGCGGATGCTGGCCTTTGCCACGGACGAGGCAGAACAGCACGGTCTCACCATCGGTGATGTTGTGTGGGTGCCTGGTTCAATGGAAGTCCCGCTCGCACTTGACCGACTTCTCACCTCTCACGATGCAGGAGCCTGCCTTGGCATCATCGAGAAGGGTGAAACCCAACACGGGCTGGCCATGGGCCAAGCCGTCATCAAGACCATCCTTGAACTCCAACTCAAGCACGACAAGCCCGTCGGATTGGGCATCATCGGTCCGGGCGCGAAGCCCAAGCACATTGAGCCACGCCTGGAGCCGCACGCCCGAGCGGCCATCGGTGCTGTGGTCAACTCGTAATGTCAAACAGCAACATGTTACCGTCTTTCGTGGCGGTGAACTGGAACCGTGTAACTCCTCATTCGAGTGCTGAAATGGCCACGCCTTCGGACTTCAGCAGCGAGATGACATCGTGAATGACTTTAGATGGCAACGCTTCAGGAGGGTGAACGCCCTCAACAAACAGGTCGCGTTGGGTCCACGCCAAGACGCAGGCAACCGTCACCAAGCCGGTGGTCCTCGCCATGCTGGAGGCGCCGTCCTTGCCACCGTCTTCCACCGTCCAAACACGTCGTCGTCCACCTGCCTCAACAGCCACCTCCATCCACGTGAATTCAGGTCGCTCGGCGTCGTACCGCCAAGCCTCAACCAATTCATCAGGGTCCAATGTGGTCGATTGATAGCGTTGAATGTGTCCTGGCCAGCGAACGGTGTATTCACCCATGGAGGTGGCCGGTACGTTGGTCAACGAACGAAGTCCATCGGTCAGGAAGGCTTCCATGGTCCGTCCGCTGGCGTCAATGGTGTGAAGGCCATCCATGGCCGGTACCACGGTTACGGTCCCATTTCGAACAATCCGAGCGGGGCGCGTGTACTCGGCAATCACATCGTGGGGCGAAAAGGGGGCCATGTAGGACCATTCGTGGTCGGGCTCGGCCGGATTTCCACCCACTTTGATCGTCACTTCGTCCAGGTGGCCGAGTTCACGATGAGCGAGGGCCACCAGCATGTTGGACAGGCCGGGGGCAATCCCGACGTCCCACAGCACGACGCCGGGACCATCAGGAAGCGCATCCGGGGTTGTTTCGCTGAACGAGAGGTCGACAATGCGGTGCCCCCCGGCGTGGAGGCTTTTGAGGACCTCGTGGCCAATGGAGCCGGGGACCATGTTGACCACGATGTCGGCATCACGGTGGTCGGCTGTTGCAGCATCACCGAGATGAAAGGTGGCGGGTGTTTGTCGAGGCACGATGTCGTAGAGATGGACCTCCAACCCCGCTTCGTGGAGCTTGCGAGTGACGAACGACCCGACAAGTCCTCCACCCAAACAGTGAATCCTCATGGTTGGTGTTTTGGCCATTGGGACTCAAAGGTTCCTGCACCGCATCCTGCTGCATAGATTGTAGAGGAAGTGGTTATGTGCTGCAAAGTTGAGCGGACGTCATGAGCATCCTTGCGAAGTACGAAGCAGCCTTCGAATCCGGAGACAAAGAACAGTTGGACGCCGTCATCCACGATGATTGCAAATTTTACCCCCACGTGGGCGGCGCCGTGATGGCCAAAGGGGACATCATGGCCTTTGCCGGCACCGGCGCTGTTCGCACCGAATCCCACCGCATCTTGTTTGAGAACGACGAGGTCGGCGTTGGTCATTCCATTGCCCATTTTGCCAACGGCTCCACATCGGAGGCCGTTCTGGCGTTCTACCGGTTCCAAGACGGGAAGATCATCCACGTCGAGACCGGTGCCACGCCATTGAGCGATGATTACCAACTCATCGGCCAATGAGCGAACGCCGGCCGCTAAGGGGGCCGCACTGCTGAGCGTTTTCTTTAAAAAAATGCAAAGCAAAACTCTGCTCTATAGAATTGGCCCAATCTGGACACCCAGCAACAATACGGCCGTGGCGCAAACCGTGATCAGGATGTTGTCGTCGATGGGTCCGTACTCGTAGCGCTCAACAAAGGTGGCCACCGTAGCGGCGATGAGACCCCACACGGGAAGGCTGGGGTCGCCTGCACCGGCTGCAAACCAACCGAGCGGCGCACTGACGATGAACATGAACACATTGCCAATGGGGCTTTTCGAGCGCTTGCGAACCACAGCGTTTCGGACCACGCCCGTCACGCCGTCGCCAAACGCCATGAAGAGCGAGGGAACAATGGCCAACCACGGGTCGCCGACCAACCACCAGATCACAGAGATGGACATCCACCACATCAGGCCGAACTTCACGTCGTTTTGGTTTTGTTCAGTCTGGAACCAATGCATAACAATGCCAGCACGGTGGGAGGCAAACAGAAGCGTGGTCAGCAGCATTCCCGATACCATCGGATACCATACATTGGTGAACAAGAAGGGGACACTGAGGGAGCCAACACCACCCGCAAACATGTGGACGATTTTTCGATTATAATACACCGCCCGGATGTGTTCCATGCCCCGATTCACCATCATGGTGTAGGGGATTTTCGTAGCGTACAAGACCGCCATCACGTAAACGCCCATGCCGACGGCGGCGGCGAGTTGATTCACCATGCCGGGGCTTTCTCCCGGTGCTTCTCTATCTTTTGGCTCCACTTGGGGCCCGTGGGCGAATCTTCAAACACCCCCGTTCGCTCCCAATCGTCAGTGAGTTACATGTCTGAAGTGCGAAACGTCATCATCATCGGTTCAGGACCTGCAGGCTACACCGCTGGGCTCTATGCGGGCCGCGCCATGCTCAATCCGCTCATGTTCGCCGGCTACATGTCGGGTGGACAGCTCATGTTGACCAGCGACATCGAGAACTTCCCTGGCTACCCCGAGGGTATCGGAGGGCCCGAGATGATGATGCAACTTCGAGAGCAAGCAGAGCGTTTTGGTCTTGAAGTTGAAGACCGAAACGTCGACGAGGTTGACCTCAGCGAACGCCCGTTCAAGGTCACGGTTGAAGGCGAAACCTTCCTCACGCACTCCATCATTGTCTGCACCGGCGCAGAATCCCTCTGGCTTGACGCACCGGGAGAAGCTGAGCAGAAGGGTCGCGGCATCTCGACCTGCGCCACCTGCGACGGGGCGTTCTTCCGCGACGAGCACGTGCTTGTCATCGGTGGCGGCGACTCAGCTTGCGAAGAGGCCACGTTCCTGACACGATTCGCCAGCAAAGTGACCCTCATTCACCGTCGTGACGTATTCAAAGCGTCCACCATCATGTACGAGCGAGCGGCCAACAATCCCAAAATTGAGATCAAAACCTTCCGCCAAATCAAGGAGTGGCTCTCCGATGAGAAAGGCCTCTCTGGAGCCGTGCTTGAGAACACGCAGGACGGCAGCACCGAGACCATCGAGGCCACGGGTGCCTTCATCGCCATTGGCCACACTCCCATCACGAATTTCTTGGGTGGCCAAGTCGAAACCGATGAGAACGGCTACATTATTCACAAGGCGCACACCATGACATCGGTTCCCGGCGTCTTTGCAGCAGGAGACGTCGTCGACACCCGCTACAAGCAAGCCATCACGGCTGCCGGCATGGGTTGCTCGGCTGCCATCGATGTCGAGAAGTGGCTCGAAGAGAACGTCCATTGACGCCGCTTCCTTGATGTGGGGCAGGGATGTCGCCCTGTCATGGTTGATGTCGCCCGCCACGCTCGGCACCTCAGCCTCCCCGATGTTGGTGTCGAGGGCCAACGGCGCCTCGGCCAGTCCAGCGTCCTCATCATCGGTGCCGGCGGCTTGGGATCACCTGCAGCCCTCTATCTGGCTGCAGCCGGTGTGGGGCGAATCGGTCTCATTGACAACGACGCGGTAGAATTGAGTAACCTTCAGCGCCAAATCATCCACGCCACATCAGATGTTGGTACGCCAAAAGTGCACTCTGCCAAAGCGACCCTCAACGCCATCGACCCCAACGTGGCGGTTGAGGTGTTCCACGAGCGGCTCAACCCCACGAACATCTTGGAACGCTTCGAGGGCTGGGATGTGATCGTTGACGGCACCGATAACCTCCCGACCCGATACTTGGTCGATGACGCCTGCTCACTTCTCGGGCTGCCGTGGGTGTACGGTTCCGTGTTCAGGTTTGAGGGTCAGGTGTCGCTGTTTAATTTCCAGAACGGGCCATGCTACCGGGACTTGTTTCCAGAGGCACCGCCCGCAGCGGCCGTCCCGTCCTGTGCCGAGGCCGGCGTTTTGGGCGTTCTTCCGGGTTTGATCGGTGTGCTCCAGGCCACAGAGGCGCTCAAAGTGCTGCTGGGTATGCCGCCATCGCTGTCGGGAACGTTGCTTCTTTACGATGCGAAAACCATGGATTTCGACAAGCTTTCGTTTGCAGCAGACCCTACCCGAACGCCGGTTTCCGACCTCTCCGGAGCAGCAGCGATGCTCTCCGACGAGGATTGGTGCCTCGTACCTTCGGAAGGGAAGGCGGCGCCGGAAGAACAAAAATCCGTGGAGAATGGTCAAGGTGGTATGTTTCACCACATCTCAATGACTGAATTTCTCCAGCGCCGGGGCGAAGGATGGGCCCCATTCATCTTTGACGTCCGTTCGGCCGCCGAACACGCCGAAGTCAGTGTGAGCACTTGCAACCTTCACGCGCCCCACACCGACATGGTGAGTGCGCTCCCGTCCTTGCCCGAGGAAGGCGACATCGTCATCCACTGCAAGAGCGGTATGCGCTCCCAACTGGCCGCCATTGAACTCATCAAACTCGGCGTCGCTGCTGACCGCCTGTACAACCTTGATGGTGGCATTTTGGGGTGGATGGCGGCGGCTCCGGACGAGATCGTTCGTTGAATGAGGCCGAGTTGACATCGTCCAAACACCGGTCTCACCTCTTGCTTTCAGGGTGAGGTTCAAAGCCGCCGTGGCCTTGCTTGAGGCACGGAGGGGATGAACGTGGCCAGCATCATCATCGCCGACGAAAACGAGGGTCGCCGAAATCTGTTGGCGAACACCTTTGAGCGAGAGGGATACGACGTTACGCGACTCAGCACCCTCGCTCAAACCGAAGCTACTGCGAGTGCCGTCCTCCCTGACGTGCTGTTGATGGAAGGTGAATGGTCTCAAGGCAGTGCGTTGGATGTCTGTCAGAACCTTTCGAGTCAACCGCGATTTCGTACCGGAACACGAACCGTCCTGCTTTCACGAACCACGGCACCGGACTTTCTCTCATCTGCAGCCATGGCGGGTGTGGCGGAAGTCATCGGAAAGCCGGTGGACATGAACCAGCTCATCGGCCAAGTCGGGCGCCATGCTGCCAAGCAATTTGTTCCCCCACCGGCGGATGTGTCGGCACCCCAAGGCGGAGGTTTTGGGGGAGGTCAACGCTTTGATGTGTCCATGACGATGAACGATAGTCAGTGGGCGCTGCCCATGTTGCGGCGATTGGTGGAAGCAGGCAACATTGACGATGACTTTGTTCGCTCCATTCGTGAAGAAATGGGTGTCGAGGAAGACCAAGAGAATGCGCTTTCAGCAGACGCCATGACCACCATGGTCCGGTTGGCCTTGAACCGGTTGGTGGGCGCAGAGGGGGTGGCCGCTGAGGAGGGGACTGCTTCTCCGCCGGCTGGAGCGCCGCCTCAGGCTGCAAACGAAGATGGAGGGACTTCGCCGACAACCACAACCTCCGTCCCTTCCTTCAACACCATCAGCAAAGGGGCAACCCTGGGTGAGGGAGCGGCACCAAGCATCGGTTCAACCGGGGTTGGCTCCTCCATGGAGGACATCCTCGAGAAGCAAGCCGAAGACATTGCAAGGACCGTTGAGTCGGCGATGGACGGTATTCTTGACGAGGAACCCGAGTACGTCGCCCTTCTTGACCAAGACGAGCAAGTGGGCATCGACCCGGAGACCTTGTCGCTGACCCGGCTCACGGCTGAAGTCCTCACGGAATTGATGCAGGCCTTGAAACGACCAGGGGCTCTTTCGGATTTGACCCTCCTCACACAGGTGGAAGACGCCAGTGTCTTGGCCGCTGACATGTTGGACGCCCTCCCTCATGCGGAGGAAGAGGAGTGAGCGTCCTCCACAGTGAACAGCAACTTCGACGAGCCTTTGCTGCGTTGCTCGCTGCCTTTTTTGTCAATTTTCTCGGGTATGCGTTCATTGTCCCCATCCTTCCCTCGTGGCAATCACAATTCGGACTCAACGCCACGCAGGCCACGATGTTGGTTTCGCTTTGGGCGGTGCCGCTTCTGCTCCTCGGGCCGTTCACGGGTCGCATCACCGACCGATTTGGGGCTGGCCGGACCATGCTGGTGAGCCTGGTGTTGCTCACCTTTTCCAGCGGTCTTTACCTCGTGGCGACCAATGAACTGGTCGGTCGTCCCTTCTTGTTGCTGGCGGGCGCTCGCACGCTGCACGGGGCTTCCGGCGCCACCATCATGACGGCTGGTTTGGCTTCGGCCTCCGTCCTCTGGCCAACACGGTTTGGTGAACAGTCCGGCAAGTTGCTCGGCATGGCGGCGATCGGCGGGTTGTTGGGGCCGGTCCTCGGCGGGTTGTTGTTCAGCTGGGGTGAAGCCTCAGCGTTTGGTGTTCTAGCTCTCATCACGCTGGCGGTTTGCCCGGTGATGGCCGTGTCAACGGCGGTCATTGGCGGTGCGAGCGAACAAACCAGTTCCACCGTTTCCATAGGCGTCTTCTTCTCCGATCAAATTCTGTTCCGTGTCGGAGTCTTGTTGGCCATCACGACTCTGGCCACCGGTGCACTTGAGGCCGGTGTTCCACTTTTTCTCGACGATGCGTTGGGGTTGAGTGCAGCACAGATTGGGGGCGTTTTGCTGGTCATGGTGTTGATGCAGGGGCTGGGGTCGGTCATATGGGGTCGTTGGGTTGACCGAAGGGGGCCCACCCGCTACATGCTCATCGGGTGGTGCTGCGTAACGCTCGCTCTCTTCGGTGTGGGCCTCGTTGGGTTGGTGCTCACGGGCATGATGGCCGTCATGGCGATGATCGTCATGCTTGGCATGTTCCAGTTTTTCATCGCCGCCGCTCAAATTCCCATGCTCCCGATGATCGACACCGCCACCAACCGAGCGCTCGGCGAGGGCAATCCCGGTTTGGCTTTCGGCGTGTTTGGCGCGGCATGGGCTGCAGGCACCATTCTCGGGCCGCTGGTCGTCGGCCCGATGTTCGATGTGTTTGGGTCGTGGGCCGTAGCGTTGGGTTGCCTGTGTGCACCGACGTTTGGGGCCTTGATGTTGACGTACGGAAATCAAGACATCCTGCATGATTGCTATCAGACAGAAATCGAGAAACGCAAACAAGCCAATGAAGAACGGCTGGCTTGAAGTCAATTCATCCAAGAAGAGGATTGAAACCAACCATCGCTTGGGAGAGCCGGGGACCGACCGTGTCACAAGGCGACCTTCCGGACATCTTCGGCCTCAATTGGCGCCCTGCTGCACCGTTGGAATTTTTCCAACCGTTGCCAAAAGATGCCGCCCGTGCCGAAGTCCTCACCTTCCTCGCTCAACAACACGATGCACATTTGTTCCTCGTTGCGAACATTTGGGACCACATCATCGGGGCTGAACCCGAGACCTTCGAGGGGGCCTCTTGGCATGCCTTCTCCGAGCGGTTCATCGACGCGCTTGACCGTGGCCTCAAGAAGCAGATGGAAAGCACCCTCGGTGAGGATCTCGAGAACGAGGTGATTCCGCGCCGAAGCATGGCCATGATGCTTGAGCGGCGCCGTTCCCATTTCCTTGTCGACATGCGGCTGATGATGCGCAGGCTCGCTCACTACATGGCCGTCTCCATGCCGCACCGTATGGAATGGCAGCGCATGATGACCCGCACGCGATGCCTTGACGGGGCCTTGAAAGAGATCTTCACCGACGGTGTTGAGACGCCTGATGGCGGCCGATTTGGCGGGAAAGGCTTCCGTTCTACCTGGCAGGAGGGCGTGGTTGCCGTCGCCACGGCGCTTGAACGCCAGCCCGAAGCACCACGAGACGCCCGCCCAGGCCAGGGCTACGACGGCGACCTCGTCGCTCCTATGATTCGTGATATTGGCCTCGGCTTGGCCATGGGGGATACATCGCTTGACGTGATGGCGGCCAACCTTGGAAAGGTCGGTTCGAACCAAAACGGCGGATGGGATGACGCCGGTGGACGAGATTTGCACGTCGGTGCGTGGCATGTCGGGGTGCTCCCGCCCACCGCACCGTTGCCGATCGCCGCGGCGACCATGACCGGACTGGCCTTCGCCGCATGGCGTCAATCCCTCGACCGATTCCACGTGGCCTGCATTGGCGAGGGTGCTTCTTCCTCCGGAGAGTTTTGGGAAGCCATGAACCTCGCCGGCGCCCGCGGTCTTCCCATCACCTACATCCTCCAGAACAACCAAATCGCCCTCGATACGCCGCCTGCGAAGCAATCGGGTGTCGAGGTGTGGGCGGACAAGGCAGCCGCCATGGGCTTTCCAGCATGGACCATCGACGGCTCTGACCCGGCAGCATGGCACGCTTCTGCAGCCGTGGCTCGAGAATTTTCGATGGCCGGTGGCGGCCCTACCTTGATTCACGTTGAGACGATGCGTGGTTGTGGGCATGCTCACCATCACGACGATCTCTATCTCGGCAATCCCAGCGGCACCCCAGCAGGCTATGTCGATCGTGAACTGTTGGACTATTGGGCGGCCAAAGACCCGATTCCCACACATCGCTCGTTGTTGCTGGACATGGGCGTTGACGAGGCCGAACTTGAAGCCATGGAAGCGGAGGAAGCCGCCGCGGTCGAGCAGGCCAAGGCATCGGTGATGGCGATGGAATGGCCAGAACCTGAAACTGTCACCAAGGGCGTCACCACGCTCCACGATGCTGACACTCATGCCGACCACCTGAATCGCTACACCGGGGCAAGCCGTTCCGAACTCATGGACGCACCACTCGATGTGGGTCAATTGGCCTGGGAGTATGCCGAGAAGGGCGGTTGGACTTACGCTCGCGCCATCCAGCAGGCCATGGCAGACATTGCTTCGATGCACGGCGAAGACTGCGTCTTCATCGGCGAGGACATGGAAGTCGCAGGTGCGTTCGGCATGAACATGGCGCTGAAGAACGCTGGTCACACGGACAAACTCATCGATATGCCCTTGTGCGAAGCGGTGATTGTCCATACCGGCGTTGGTGCCGCGCTCTCGGGCATGAAACCCATGGTTGAGATTCAGTTTGGCGGGTTTGCCGCCCTTGGATTCAACGCTTTGGTGAACAACGCAGCGATGCTCCGATGGCGTTGGGGTGCAGACTGCCCGATGACCATTCGCATTCCCTTGGGTGCACGAACCCGCTCAGGGCCGTTCCACGCGAACATGATCGAATCCTGGTTTGCCAATGACCCCGGCCTCGTCGTCATGGCCCCGGGAACGCCGCAGGATGCCTACGACTTGCTCATGGAAGGCGCTCAACTTCCCGATCCGGTCTTGATGCTCGAACACATCGGCCTTTACGGCTTGCGAGGCGGCTTGACCGGGTGGGGCATGAACATCAACCAGAAGGTGGACACCGACACGGTCAATCAGCACATCACCGAAGGTCGACCCTACAAATTGGGGCGGGCCGAAGTGATTCGCGGCGGTCGAGACCTCACCCTCGTCACCTGGGGTGCCATGGTCCACATCGCCTTGCAGGCCGCCGAAATTCTTGCTGCTGAAGACATCGAAGTTGAGGTGGTGGACCTGCGGACGTTGATTCCTTTCGATTCAGCCACGTGTGTTGCTTCGGTTCAGCGCACGGGCCGCCTTGTGGTCCTGCAAGAAGGTCAATGGTCAGGCGGCCTCGGCCATACCGTGCAATCTCGAATCATGGAGGAGTGCTTCTACGAACTCGAGTCCGCTCCAACCGTCATCGGTGCCCTGGACACACCCGTGCCGTTTGCACCGCCGTTGGAGAACCACACCAGTCCTTCCCTCGAGCACGTGGCCGAGATGCTTCGTGCCTCGTTCAAGGCCTGACGGTGTCAGGAAAGAATCGGTGCTTGACATCAACGGCCAACCACGCACCCAGCGTGGTTGAGACGACGTAAAACGGCAGGCTGGCCCACATGGCGTTGAGGGCGTTGGGGCCGAAGGTGCGAGCCGGGTTCATGCTGGCGCCCGTGAGCGGACCAGCCATCAGCGCCAACAAGGCGACGGTTGCACCGACCCAAACGGCCACCACCGGTCGAGAACCCGTCCTTTGCACGATGTACAGGATGCTCACCATCAGCCCGCACGTGATGGCGATTTCAATCGAGAAACCGCTCGCCAATGAGAGGCTTGGAATGACGTTGGTGGGTGCAGCACCTCCCACCAAATACGCTCCCGTCAGCGCACCGAGGTACTGGGCGACCATGTACGCCGGCAGCAGGCGTCCCTCAAGTTGCCCATCCCTCCAAAACGCCACGCTGACGGCGGGGTTGATGTGGGCGCCACTCAAGGGTCCGAACAGGAGAATGGCGAGGGTAACCACCGCCCCGAAGGTGAGGGACACCAACCCGTGGCTGGCGCCCCAAGCCACGCTGCCGCAGCCCACAGCGACCATGAGGGCGGTGCCGAGAAACTCTCCCGTTGCCTCTCGCTTCACAGTCAATCCAGCACCACTCGGTTCAAAGGCTCTGTGAACTCACCACCACCGTGGCATTCGGTGGCAACCGTCAAGAAGTGGGGGTCGTTCCATGACGCATGGGGGACGACGCTGTTGCCTCCCCAACAGGCATTCCCCAACTTCTGATGAGTAACACGCTCGTGCTCAACGGCGCTCTGTTTCTCGGGATTTTGGCCCTCCACACGCTGCTTGAGGACTCGAGCATCAACAACAACTACGTCTCGCTCGGCCTGCTTGCGATGGCCCTCGCCCTCCTCATCAAATCCGCCGACTTCTTCATCGAAGGAGCAAAAGGGCTCGCTTACCGGGCCGGCCTTCCCGAAGTTGTCATCGGCTTGACCATCGTGTCCATCGGCACCTCGCTTCCCGAAATTCTGGTCACCTCGACCGCAGCCGCCGATGTCGCTACCAACCCAGAAATCGGCGACCTTGCCATCGGTGGCATCTACGGCTCCATTTTGGTTCAAATCACCTTGATTTTGGGTGTGGTCGTTGCCTTCCGTGGGGTCAAGGTTCGCCCTTCGTGGCTCAAGCGGGACGGGATGATCATGTTCTCGTCGATCGGTCTTTTGACCGTGTTTTTGTTCACCGGTGATGGACTGAGTCGTATTGAGGGCGCCATCTTGATGTCCCTCTACATCGCCTACATCTACTGGCTGCTCTCTCATCGGGATGAGATCCTCGAGGAAGAACTCGGCGACGCTGAACAGGTTGAACGGAAGCTGGACCGCACCACCGCTGCCTACGGTTTCATGGTCACCTCCGGTCTGTTGTTGGCTCTCTTTGCAGCGCATCATTTGGTCAATGTCGCCAGCGAAATGGCGTACGCCTTCAACGTCCCCCACGCTGTCATCGGCACCACCGTGTCTGGCCTTGGGACGTCGCTTCCTGAACTCACCATCGCCTTCTTGGCCGCCAAGCGCAGCCAAGGCGTCGCCATCGGCACCCTCATTGGCTCCAACATCACCGACCCGCTCCTGTCCATCGGTTTCGCTTCGGTCGTCTATCCGCTGGCGTTGACCGAGGCGAGTTTTGCGCTCACGGCCTATGTCATCATTCCTGCCACCTTTGTGGGCACCGGTGTCGCCCTGCTCATGATGCGTTCCGAGTACGAATTCAAGCGATGGGAAGGCGTGGTGTTGATTTTCATCTACGTTCTGTTTTTGGCAGCGCTCGCAGTAGAACGGCTCGGCTACCTTGTCCTCTAGGACCTCCTGCGGAGCGTCTCATCTAATCGCTCTTAAGGGACCGACGCTTGGCATGGTCATGGTGGACTTCCAACTCGATGAGATGCAAGCCATGCTCAAGGAACTCGCTAACGAGTTCGCTCGCGACGAAATCCGTCCCCATGCTGAGCACTGGGATGAAACGGCGCATTACCCCAAAGAAACCATCCTTGCAGCGCACGAGATGGGCCTGCTCAACCTCCACATCCCCGAGGCTTACGGTGGGGCTGGTTTGGGTTCGTTTGAGGAAGTCTTGGTCAACGAAGAACTCGCTTGGGGCGATCCTGGTTTCGCTACGGCAGCTTACGCCACGGCCTTGGCCAGCGCGCCCATCATCACCGGGGCGACCGAGGAGCAGAAAGAGCACTGGCTACGAAAGATTGCCGAAGAGGGGGCGCTCGCTTCCTACGCCGTCACGGAACCGGGCGCCGGTTCCGACGTGGCCGCTTGCAAAACCACGGCCCTTCGTGACGGCGACGAATACGTCATCAACGGTTCAAAGATGTGGATCACAGGCGCCGGCCACGCTGACTTCTTCTTCGTGCTCGCCAAGACCGACCCGGACGCAGGGTACCGCGGCATGTCGGGTTTCGTCGTCGAGAAGGATGCGGCCGGCTTTTCATTGGGCAAGAAAGAGACCAACATGGGGCAACGATGTTCCGACACGCGGTCCATCACGTTCGATGATGTTCGTGTGCCGGCCGACCATCTCATTGGCGGTTCAGAGTCAGGCGGTTGGATGAACGCGATGAAGGCGTTTGACATGAGCCGACCGAACATCGCCGCTCATGCAACAGGGCTGGCTCGTGCTGCCTACGAGCACGCCCTTCAGTATTCCAGCGAACGCCAGACGTTCGGCAAGCCCCTCCACCAACATCAGGCCATCCAGTTCATGCTCGCTGACATGAAGACCAACATCGAAGCGGCTCGCATGCTCACGTGGAAATCCGCAGCAGAGTACGATGCAGGCGTGAGAAACACCGAGTCGGCGGCTCATGCCAAGCGGTTTGCGGCCGACATGGCCATGCAGGTAACCACCGATGCTGTCCAGGTGTACGGCGGCTACGGCTATTCAGAAGAATACCCCGTCGCCCGCCTCATGCGTGGCGCTAAGGTCATGCAAATTTACGAGGGCTCGTCCCAAGTGCAGCGCATGATCATCGGCCGCGAAATCACCAAGGGACTTTGATCAGCGACGACCTTTCCTGAGGTTGTCCTCGAGTTGCCAGACCTGTTGATCGTCGTGATGCCAAGGGGTTGGCTCACTTGTCGCCCGCCGTTCCTGTCGTTCCATCCAATCGTCCAACTGGCGGTGTTCGATTTCATCGGCCTCGTCCTCAAAGGGCAAGGGGGCGAAGAGTTCGGTAAGCGCCCAAAGTGCAGGGTCCACGATCGGCTCGCTGAACTCATCAAACTCGTCGTACATGTAAGCGGCTTCGTCGTCTTCGTCGTAGACCTCCTCCTCCATGATGACCCCCTCCTCACTGAACTGATACACGCCTTCGAGGGCTTCTCGGGGTGAGACGATGAACTGGGCCAAGAGGGGAATTCGCATGGCCGTGGTTTTGTCATTTTGTAGGGCCAACGCAAGGGCAGCGATTTGGTCGCCGATGGGGAGGTTAAGGGAACGTTGCGTCGGGTGCATGCACAGGGCGACCATGAACGGCGTCCGCTCAGTGATGTCTTGTTTCCATGCACCCGCATCGATGCTGGTTCGCCAGTGGACTTCTTTCACCTCTCTATATTCGCCCTCAACGTCAACGTAATCTTCGACATAATGTGCGTGCAATCCGACCCTGTACCACCTGCGTGAAGCACCCCGAATGACCACCCTTGGCAACCCTTGCTGGTCCAATGCAAGGGTCATTGCGCTGGAACCTTCTACGATGGAATCGAGAAAACGCATGGACTTCACGTGCGCATCACGCGCAGCCCTCGGCCAGTGTCCGGGTGGGTTCCAAGCAGTCATGCGAGGGAAGTTCCCCGAGCCTATATCAAGGCCCATTCAGCAAACAACCAAAACACAGCCCAGCCTGTCCAATCCATGGGACCCTCCCCCGTGGCCGCCGTCGTGCTTGCTGCGGGTCTGAGCAGGCGGCTTGGCCGCCCGAAGGCCCTTGTTTCCATCAACGGCTCAACGTTGGTCGAGTGGGCCCATCAACGGCTCAGCGATGCCGGATGCGAGACCGTGGTGGTGGTCAACAACGACCTTGCCGATCAGGTCGCACGCTTGCTACCGAAGGCAAGGTTGGTCGTCAACGACGACCCTGATGCCGGTCGCACGCGTTCGCTGCAATTGGGGTGCGCTGCCTTGGTCGGCCAGCGGGGTTCAATCCCCGAACGTCTCTTGATGGCGCCAGTGGACCGGCCGGCGTGGAACACCGATATTCTCGAAGCTTTGCTCAACACTTCCACCAACAGCGCACCAGCACACGAGGGCCGCCGTGGTCATCCGGTGTTGCTGGACCAGGCGGCCATTGAGGCGGTGGTTTCGGCGAAAGCCGATGCCTCGCTCAGAGCCTTGGTTTCGTTTGCTCCAGTTCCCGTTGAGGCACCGTGGTTGCACCACAACATCGACACGGAAGCGGACGTGGACCGTTTGCTTGAGGACGAGTCAGCTCTTTTGGCGTGTTTCTCCGGAGGCGAAGGGATATGAGGGCCCCCCGTTGAGGCATGTTCATGACCGCTCATGTCCTCCAGTGGGTACTGAGCGAGTTGGCCTCCCAACGGTGCGTTGTCATGGCCACGGTGCTGAACACCTCGGGGAGCGTGCCCGGAAAGACCGGCGCTCGATTGGCGATGTCCTCCCACGAACACACATGGGTCGGAACCGTTGGTGGTGCGGGCCTTGAACACCGTATCCTTCAACGCTGCAGGGAACTGCTTGACGATGCCTCGCAACCCTTTGCTGAGGTGCTGACCTACGGGTTGAACAAAGGTGCGAAGGGCTATGAGGTGACCCCCCTTGATTCGCTGTGCGGCGGTCGGGTGTCGATCGCCGTTGAGGTGATGATTCCCATGCCACACGTGCACATCATGGGCGGCGGACATTGCGGGGAAGCCTTGGCCACCACCCTTCACGGCTTGGGGTGGGATTACTCTGTGCACGACACCAGAGAAGCTTACGTCTCGGAGGACAAGTTTCCGCACGCTGTGGAGCGCTCCTCAGCTTCCGTGGCTGGCGTCCTTGAAGGGGAGACGGCGTCAACGCTGGGTCGCTTCTCGGACATCTTGCTGCTCGGACACGACTGGGCAGAGGACCAAGAACGCCTGCTCGGCCTGCTTCAATTGCTCAATCAAACAGATGTTACATTGGACGGCAAGCACCATCCTCGCATCGGTGTGATTGGAAGTCGTTCGAAATGGCAGGCCTTTGAGGAGGCGGCGAGGGAACAGGGTGTACCTCAAGCTTTGCTCGACCAGGTTATCTGCCCCATCGGGTTGAACATCGGAGCGCAATCACCTGAGGAGATCGCCGTTGCGGTGGCCGCTCAAATCATGTCGCTCCACAAATCCGTGGACCCTGCGTCCGCAACGTGGCGTCAGGCTTGAGGTCTGAACACATGTTCTCGGAAGTACTTGAGTTCCTCAATGGATTCAAGGATGTCATCGAGGGCGAGGTGGGCTCCTTTTTTGTTGAAGCGAGGAACGTCCCTGTACCATCGCCTGGCCAACGCCTTGATGGTTGATACATCCACCATGCGGTAGTGGAGGTAGTCAAGGAGTTCGGGCATTTCCTTGGCCATGAATTGCCGGTCATTCCACACACTGTTTCCACACAACGGCGCCGTGTTTTCGTCCACCCATTCCTTCAGGAAGGTGAGGGTTGCTTGTTCTGCCTCACGAACGCTGACGCCCTCAGAGCGAATCCGGTCCACGAGGCCACTGCGGTGGTGGTGGCGGGTGTTCCAATCGTCCATCCCGGCGAGCAGGTCTTCATCCACGCTGATGGCGAGGTTGGGGCCGGTGGCCAAGACGTTGAGATCACCGTCGGTCACCACTGTCGCAATCTCGATGATGGATTCCTTCGTGATGTCAAGGCCGGTCATCTCAAGGTCAATCCATACCATGCGGTGGTGACGGTTGTCCATGGACGACCTGCGCCGGCGAGGGGTCTTGATTCTTCGTTCACGATCGAACGAGTTCAAGCACCGTTGTTTTCCGCCTCAAAGGTCAGCATGATCTGCCCGTTCGGGCCAAAGGCTACCACGGGAACATAGCCGTCGTGGGGCGTCGTCTCGAGGGAGGCGAGGATGTTGTCCACAGCGTCCTTTGGCAAGCGCAACGCAAACCCTTCGCCCGTATCGAGCAGGCCGTTGTGTCCGGCACGCGTTGGCTCTTGGACAATCTTCTGGGCAACCTTGCCGTCCCACGAGAGGAACTCCTCGCAGTGGGGGCAGACAAATTCACCAACCTCACCGTGGTCCAATCCAAAGGGTTCGGCACAGTGTGGACACGAAACTTCGACCACGTCCTCCTCCTCTGCAACCTCAGCAACAACGGCTTCGGTGGAGGCTGAAACCGGCTCGGGCTCGTCCTCATCGTCATGGTCAAGCATTTCATCATCCTCGTCATCTGGGATCACCAATACATCAACCTCCTCTTCGACCTCAACCACTGGCTCAGGGGTCGTTTCCTTGGGTGTTGGTTCGACAGATGCTGCGACAGCTGGAGTGGGAGCGACCTTTCCGCCCATTGAGGCTGTTTGGGGCACAGCAGCGACCTCTTGGTAGATGCCGTCGTCTTCGTTCATGCGTTGCATGAAGAGGAAACCAAAGCCAAGGGCCACCATGCCGCTCATCACCGTGGCGATAGCACTGAACAGGTCGCTGTCGAGTGAATTCGCAAACAGGAAGGCCGTGAGGATAGCGCCATAGCCACCTACGCCTCTTCGCCAGCGAGCATCGGCTTCTTCGCTGAAGCCCTGGATGCCGAGGATCACAAGGTAGACCGTTGTCAGCAAGTAGGCCATGGATTCGAGGTTCAAGCTGTCAAACATGATGAATAAACCAATGATGGAGTAGAGCACACCGCTCATACCCAAGCGGTCCATGTAAGCAAAGAAGGCCTCGTCGTTGTCCCAATCAAAGGATTCGTAGTCGTAGATGAGGTCGTCTTTGGCGGACATCAGGGTCAGGATGATGCCTTGCACGGCAAGGGTCAGCCCGGTCATGGTTTGACGCTGCTCATCCGTACCAATTTCGGCTTGTGACATCATGTTGACGATGCTGAAGGTGAGCAAAATAGGAAGCGCAATCATGCTGTTGGGGCGTCCATCCAACAGCGCTGAGCGTCCGAGCAACAACAACCCAATGACAGGGCCGATGCCGAAAAACACGGAGTAGCCAGCGACGAAAGCCAAGGCCGCGATTTGCGTGGCCAGCGCAGCGGTCGAATCCGCCATCTTGATCTCGTCCTCGGTCTCGGGGGACGTTCGGAACAAGGTCCCGTAGTGGTGCATGACGGCCATCGTGGTGCCGACAAAGCCGGTGAGGACACCGCTCCATCCCCATGCATCGGCATCGGTGATCGGTTGGAAGGTTGAACTCAAAGCAAACCCGATGTAGAGTGAGATGAACAAGGCCCCCAGCATGTAGGGCAGCACCTTGCTGTTGTCGGTGTACCAGAAGTATGGGATGAGGAACAAGCAGCCCAAGGCTGGAGCCCAGTAGCCGTCAGGGATGGCAGAGAACAAACCGAACATGAGCCAGACGCCCATGGCCAGCAAGACCAGCGTGGATTCGGCTTCGTCGCTTTTATGGGTGAGCACACCCGAGAGGCCGAGGCTCATCTGCACGAGAACAATCAAGCCAATGAAGGCGGGGTAAGGCCCGTTGTGGTCATCCATCAGGTAATTTGCAATGCTTTCAGGGGCGGTGTTCAGCAGTTCGAAGAAGACACCATGGGTAAACCATCCATCACCTTGGAACACGTAGAAGATGGGGAGCAGCGCCAGGATCCAGTAGAATCGATATTGCATCGTGCGCCAAGTCACGAGGACCAAGATGGGCAGGTAGAGCACACCGCCCGAGGTGTCCATCATGCCGAGCAAAATGAGCATCAAGTAGGTCACGGCGTCGCTGGACCTGTTCAAACCGTCCGTGTCAAGTCCTCTGCGGGCGATGACGACGTTGGCGATAAGCGGTGCGCTGACCAGGATAAGGTCAAGCAGGAGGGTGGTGGTGTTGGTGCCTTCTCCGCTGCCCCAAAGGTCAGGGCCAAGCGTAAGGGAAAGCGGCGCAGCGATGAAGACCAGCAGGGTCACGGCCGAAGCGCGTGTGGCAGAACTGATGGTTTCCATGTTGACGACTTCGCGAATGAGCATGCCGACGGGCAGTGCCATGAGCAGGACAAGGTAGGGCTGGTCCGACCACGTCGCTGTTTTGACGCCGCTCACGGTGAAGGTGAACAGCATCAATGAAGTTAGGAGGCTGAATCGTGCCAGCGGCGTCAAGGCTCCATTGAGGATTCGTTGTTCGTGGTCGATGAGCTCAGGCGATCGAACCTCCCACGTGTTGGTTTGCGTGTTATAGGTCATCTCGCCTTCCCCACCTTGGCCCAACCAAGCGTAGATGGAACCAGCGTCCAACTCGATGTTGGCTGCCTTTGCAGCGAGGGCGTACATGGCCACGCTCAAGACCAAGAATTGGGGTCGGAAACCCATGTCGACCAAGCCATCAAACGCTCCGTTGGGTGGGAGCTTGAGGTTGTCCAGAAGGGCCAACAGCAGGATGGTGATGGCGGTGAACGCTAAAGCAAGGGTCAAGTCCTTGCGCTCTTTGAGTGAGGGCGTCTTGATGGACGCCATCATGCTGTAGTTCATGGTGCACATGTAGGCGATGAGGAGCCATGGGAGGAACCACTCGGGGTCAAGGACGGCCCGTGAAAGGATGACAGCGCCCAACATGGCGAGGCTGGTGCTCGTTTCGAGTTTCTTTTGTCGTCGACCCATCTCGGAAACGGCCACCAAGAAGATGGGGATGAGCACGTGCAGCCAGGTACCTCCGTACGTGGCCTGGGCCGAGAGACCCTCTTCGATGCCAATCCAATCGCTAAGCAGGTACGATGCACTGAACGCCAGTAGGGTGATGTTGATGACCCAGGATCGTGCAACCTTGGAAATGAACACCATGTAGGGGATGACGATCATGCTCAACACCCACGGCAGAGTTGAGGCTTCCTGCGGTAGTGCCATCAAGGCCACGGCCAACCCGATGGGCATCCATGGCACTCGCTGCTGGAGAACGGCTGGGAAGTAAGCCAGCAGCACGGTCACCCAAAGGGCCACGGGGATGTTGATGTAAGCGGCCAGCTCAGGGTAGTCGCTGGCCCTGAAAGGGCCCAAGATGAGGTTGAACTCGGGGGCAGTCCGAGCCAAAGCAATGGCCACGACGACCATGCCGATGAGCACCACTGAGGCGCGTTCCATGACCTCTTTGCGCAGGTCGGGGCGCGCTGCATAGTAGCCTTGCATGGCGATGACGAAGACCATCAAGGAAAGGGCGCCCCCCGCTCCGTCGACAGGGGCATTGTCGTTCAGCATCTCATAGATGATGGGCACCACGCCGGCGGCCACGGCCACCACCACGAAATTCAAGGCACGATTGGACCGCAGGGCCATCTCCATCGAGACGAAACAGATCATGACGATGGCGAGACCCAATTCCCAGCTCACAACATCGCCAGACCAGCGAATCCACGGTCCAACGCCCGCCAAAAGCACGGCCATAGGGGCGTAGGTGGCGACACCCCACCCGAAACTGGTGTCACCGCTGTACCGGCGAAGAAGTCGGTAGTGGCCGAAGGTCAACAGCAGACAGGTCACGGTTTGCGCATAGATACCGTTGGCATTGGGCGACCAATCGGAGTCGGTGTAGGCGCTGGGCTCACCAAACCAATCCAGTTCCATCGTTCCTGTGGCGTACCCCATCAAGAATCGTGTGCCCCAAAGTGTTCCTACGGTGGAAAAGAAGAAGGCAATGCCGAGGAAATAATTCTGGATGTCATGCAGCCGATACCCGTTTTTCTTGCTTTGAAGTTCAATCAGCATCATGGAGACGGCGAAGGATAAGAGCCCCCCGACGAAGAGAACGAGGAAATTCTGGTTGGTGGCCTCTTCATCGAAGGCAACGGCGAATACGCCGTACCAAATGGACAGGAAACCGATGCCCATCATCACGATTTGAGAGAGTTTCATCAGGAACATGTCGTCCTTGCTGAGATTGGCGTTGGGACGAACCATCGTGATGGTGCCCGCTTCTGGGGCGCTGTCGGCCATGACGCCGCCCGAGAGGGCGGGTCCGCTTGGTGCAGGGGTGGCTTTCATTCGGACGGGTGCGGCTTTTCTCCTTGGCGCTGCCATGGTAATCAGTGGTAAGAGAGGAAAATGAGAATTTAATCGTTCACCCTGCGCTTCGCGTAAAGTTCCCATTTTGGAAATGAACACTCACGTCCGGGGACGGATGCTTCTTTCCAATCAATTGAAATCCTTCCTTCGGGTGGATAGGTCTGGAGAGATTTCCATGAAGCGTCCACTCCTGAGCGTGCTTTGCTTTTTCCTCATGCTTACGCCCTTGCTGGCTTCGGCCGTTCCGGTCCACTCCACATCAACGACCGAGATAGAAGATGCATGGTGGCAAACCACCAACATGGACAAAAACGACAACAAGATTGCCGATATGGTGGAGAAATACCACGACCACCCGTTGTTCTTGGACGAAGCCAACACCCTTCCGCTGATCGTCGACTTTGACCACACACCGACCGAACAAGACGTGGCCATGCTTGAACGAGAGGTTGGCTACGTCCACGAATGGGACTTGCCGCTCATCGACGCCGTGGCTGGACGAATTCCTCACAGCATGATTCTCGAGACCACGACCCTCCCCGGCATCGTGATGTTGGAACTCGACGGTATTCTTCAGGTACAGAACGGGGACGCGGCCGTTGTCCACGAGGTCGACCTTGCTCAACAGCAAACGGGCTACGACGGTGCGGGTGTTACGGTTGCTGTCATCGACACCGGTATTGACAGCCTTCACGTTGGTCTTGACGACCATGACGACGACAACACCACCGACGACCCGAAGGTGATCGCCTTCTACGACCCCGTGAACAACCCGGACAAAACCAACGGTACCGAAATTCAGGCCTACGACGACCAGGGCCACGGAACCCACTGCGCCGGCACCGTTGCTGGTACGGGCGCCCCGACCTACGAACACCCAGGGATGGCTCCACAGGCCAACCTTGTGGGTGTGAAGGTGCTGGACGCCGGAGGCTCGGGGAGTTTCTCCGTTGTCATGGCTGGCATGCAGTGGACCGTCGAAAACCGATTCAAGTTCAACATCCGCGCTGCCTCGATGAGCCTTGGAGGCCCCGGTCCCATCGAGTGGACGTCGGACGAAGAGGACAGCGTCAACCGCTACGCCAACGAAATGGTTCGTGCGGGCATCAGCATGCTCATCGCTGCAGGAAATTCTGCTGGCACCGCCACCATCGGGACGCCCGGTGGTGCAGAGGATGTCATCACGGTTGGTGCGCTGGACAAAGACACCTCCATTGCCGTCTACAGCAGCCAAGGCCCCACTGAAGAAGGCCGCGTGAAGCCCAACGTCGCCTTCGTTGGTTCCGACGTGATGTCGGCCCAGCACAACTCCGGCGACGGTTATGTCGCCTTCAGCGGTACGAGCATGGCCACGCCAGGTGTGGCAGGCACCGTCGCCCTGATGCTTCAGGCCAACCCGGATCTATCGCCCTTTGACGTGCGAAACATTCTACAGGAAACGGCGACGTACCGCCAGTGCCACTACATGTTTGCCAACGAACCGTGCCTTGAGGATCAAATTCCCAAGAACCGTCAGAACAACGTCTACGGCCACGGCCACGTTGAGGCACTGGCTGCCGTGATGGAGGCCGCCCAGCGCGACTACCAACTCGACATGTCGGTTTCGGTCATCGTCGAAACCGAAGTCGGCAAGGACGACCGAATCCACCTTTCACCGGGCGATGGCATTGACATTGACCTCAGTGGTTACGTCGACACGCTGCAGTGGCGAAGCAATCACCTGCGTGACGACTGGGCGAACCTCCATTCCTTCACCGAAGGCGATCGTTCCGCAACCCTGGACCTCACCACCATCGTGCATCAACTTGAACACCTCCCCGGCATCGATGTTGAGGGCAACCACACCCTTTCGCTGCGTGCGCTCATCGCCAACGAGAGCGGCGGGCACTCTGCCACCTCCCTTGTTTCCGTCAACGTGATGCTGATGGACACGGCCAACGCCAAGACCTTCGGAGAAAGCGAAGAGGGCCTGCTCGGCGATCTCCCCGGTTGGGTTGCACCTGCCTTGCTTCTGTTCCTCGTTTCACTGGTCATCATGGGCATGATTGTCCTCAACAAAGCCGAGGACGCCATCGAAGTTGAGACCCTGACGTGGGCGCCCCTCGACCAAGACATCGAAGCTGTCGTGGACGAAGCTGCCTTGTTGGATTGAGTCGCCACGCCACCCTCAGGCGGTGCCCGAGGCCTCGTTCCACTTTTCAAGGATCGTCGCTGTATCGTCAAGACGTCCTTCATGGAGGTAGGTGATGTCGCCATTTGCGTCGACAAAGGCCAGCGAGCCGGGGCGCGTGATGCCCAAAGTTTCGGCCGTTTCGACTCCTTTCATGAAGGCGTAGGTTGTCAGTTCAACACCCGTGTCTCCCTCTTCATCGTCGTGAGCGTTGGCTGATTCATGCCATTCACTGAGCGTCACACCGCTTGCGTTTTCTGCGGGGTCGGTGGACATCACGAGCACAGGCAATTCAGGCTGCGCATCCCAGATTGCGTGCATCGTAGTGTAGCATGGGCTGTTACACCACTCTGCCGAGAACACAACGATGTAGGCTCCACCGTCCATTCGAGCATTGTTGTACGTTTCGCCATTGTCTGCGACAGTTGAGAACGCCGGAAACGACTGGAGGGCTTCCTCTTCTTGGGCGGTGCAACCCGTCAATGGAAAAAGGAGGACGACCAACACGAGGAGGAGTTTGATTCTGCTCATGGGTTATTACCGGTGCTGTTTGGTTTTTGTAGTATTGGTTTCAGGTCCGTTGCTTTGACCAATTTCATTTCATCAAGAACGAGGCGAAAAAAGCCATTAGGAGGGTGCGTTGAGCATGGGCCATGAACAAGCAGGTCGTTGGAACGGTCTTGCTGTGTTGTCTTGTGCTTCTCTCTTCGGTTTCCGCTCAAGAAGCATCGCAAGGTGACTGTGAACCGGGGACCTCGACCGAGGATCGGGAAGGTTGTCTCGACTCGGACGGCGACGGTTGGTCCGATCCCGACGAGGCTTGGAACACCAGCATGGGGGCCGATGCCTTCCCAAACAATGCATCCGAGCATCGCGACCTTGACGGCGACGGAGTTGGTGACATCGCTGACCCTGACATGGACGGCGACGGAGCCAACGACGATGTCGATGTCTGGCCTGCGGACGCCGCCATTTGGTCCGATACCGACGGTGATGGCTACGCCGATCAGGGCCTCCATGCGCTGAGCGACAATTGTCCGAACATCTATGGAAAGAGCAAAATTCGTCTGATGGGATGTTCCGACATTGACGGTGATTTCATGCCCGACGAATACGATGACGACGCCGATGGTGACGGAATTCGAAACGAGATGGAGCGTTCGGCCTCTTCGGGTACCATCCTCTATGACCCCTACAACGCAAATTCCGTCCCTCCCGATGCCGACCAGGATACGATTCCGGACGTGCTGGACCCTGACAACGACAACGACGGATGGCCCGACGATGTGGAACTTGACCGAGGCTCCGACATTTTTGACGACCAAAGCACACCGTTCACGATGTACTTTGGAGCCAACACCGGTATTTTCTACACCGGTGGTCTCGGTGCAGGCTCGTTTAGTTTTGAATACGATACTGATTACGTGGAGATTTCCGTCTCCTTTGTGGCAGAAATCGTGTTTGAGGAATTGGTCATTCCGCTCTTATTGGTCCCGATTTATTTTGCGCTGTTCTTTGTTCGGCGAAATGAGTTCAGGCGTTTGCTGGGCGAAATTGAAGAAGCAGAATCCTGCGATGTGCTTCGAAAAATTGAGACCGAGGTGAACGAGGCGGTCAAGGAACGCAACATCAAGGTCTACCACGGGCTGGTGCTTCGAAACGCCATTGAACTGGCTGAAGGCGATATATCTGGAGCCAATTCTGAACAGGAATAAGTGGCCACTGACCCCCAATCATCAAGAAGTTCTTCCGCTACGGCAAGGCGGGGACGACCATGGTTGGCGAAGAGCATGTCTCAATGATTCCTGCTCCAGAAGGAAAGCGATGGGCTGCAACCGTGAATGGGCGCCCATTTGAGGTGTTGGCGCCAAGCAACGCTGTCTTGCTGGATGTGCTTCGAGACAAGGTCGGCACGCTCGGCGTCAAGCGTGGATGCGACCTTGGCACCTGCGGGTGCTGCACGGTCATGATCGACGGTGTTCCAAAACTGTCGTGCCTCACTTTGGCCGGCCAGGTTCAAGGTGCCGACATCATCACGGTCGAGGGCCTTTCCGACGGTGCTCATTTGGCACCCATTCAAACCTGCTTTGCGACCCACGGCGGTTCCCAATGTGGTTTCTGTACACCGGGGTTCCTCATCGCTTCTCAAGCGCTTCTCAACGAGAACAACAACCCGACTCGAGATGAGATCGCCTGCGCCATTGAGGGCAACCTGTGTCGTTGCACGGGCTATCAACAAATCATCGACTCCATTGAGGCTGCCGCTGCCATTCACCGAGGCGATTCCGAAGCCGCTGCACCTGCCAGCGACCCGCATCCAGACCCTCACCCCTCTGGGCCCGAGGAGCCCACCATGCCTCCCGGCCATGCGAAGTGATCACCATGGGAAGTTATCGTCAACAACCGGGCGCCTCCTCATCGGAGATTCGTAAAGACGGCAAGCGCGTCGCAGGAAAGCAAGTGTTCCCACCTCCGGGTTCCGGCGGAAGCGAGCCCACGATGCGTCCCCGCGACCTTGATTTCATTCCTGAAACCGTGGGCGGCAAAGAGCCCAAACCCGCTGGCGACCACATCCACGACCGCGACCGTACAGGAACGATTGTTGGGAAACCCATTCCACTTGTCGATTCCAACGCGAAGGTCACCGGCCAAGCATGGTACGGCGACGACGTTCGCTTGCCTGGCGAACTTATCGGTAAAATTCTGCGGTCTCCGCATCACTACGCTCGCATCAAGTCCATTGACACCTCGAGGGTCGAAGCCCTCCCCGGTGTCGTTGCGGTGTCCACCGGCCAGGATGCACCCAACCGATTTGGCGTTCTCCCGGTGACCAAGGACGAGCATGCCATGGCCGTTGAGAAAGTCCGACACGTGGGCGACTTGGTGGCCTGCGTGGCGGCTGTCGACGAAGCCACGGCCATCGAAGCCCTGTCGCTGTTCGACATTGAATGGGAAGAACTCGAACCGGTGTTTGACCCCAAGAAGGGGTTGGAAGACCATGACGAACCCATCCACTGGCGCGGCAAGTACCACCTGGCTCGCACCAACGTTCAGAAGCGTGTTTTCCAAGAGTTCGGCGACCGTTCGCTCGTGAACTCACCCCACGCCTCTTCACACGGCACGTGGACGATGTTGGGCGTCCACCACGGGTTCACTGAACCCCACGCTGTCGTGGCACACTGGGACCCCAACGGGCGCCTCCAGCTCTACACCCCCCAGCAGGTCCCGCACTACACGCACCGTGCCCTTTCAACCGTCCTCGATGTCCCCATGCACCAAATCAACGTGGTTCGCACCTTTGTCGGCGGCGGTTTCGGTGGCAAATCCGACCCCTTCCCGCACGAGATGTGCGCCGCTATTTTGGCGCGGAAATCCGGCCGGCCCGTTCGCATCACGTTTGATCGAGAAGAGGTCTATTGGATCAACCGTGGACGGCACCCAAGCCACATCGATGTCAAGATGACCGCCGACACCGAAGGTCGGATTTCGAGTTTCGACATCGACGCCCTCATCGACGGCGGTGGTTTTGCTTCCTTCGGGCACGTCACTTCCTACTACAACGGTGTGCTTGCCACAGCACCCTACGAACTCGGTTCCTTCCACTACACCGGGGCTCGCGTCTGGACCAACAAACCGGCTTCGGGTGCCATGCGAGGTCACGGCGCCGTCAATACACGGTGTGCCGTTGAGGTCGGATTGGATGAGATGGCCGAATCGATGAATGTAGACCCCATTGACCTTCGTCTCGCCAACCTCTTGCCGCCGCACAGTCGAACCATCAGCGGTTTCCGCATCACCTCCAACGGCATGCGAGAAGCGCTTGAACGGGTGCGTGAAGGCTCGAAGTGGGATGAGAAATTCCGTCAGATGCCGTTGGGCAAAGGGATTGGCATCGGGTGTGGTTTCTTCATTTCAGGTTCTGGATTGCCCATTCATTGGGATCCGAAGAATTTCCCACACGCCACCGTTCACATCCAAGTCGACATGGACGGTGGTGTAACCGTTCACACCGGTGCTGCAGACATCGGCCAGGGTTCGACAACCGCTGTGGCTCAGGTGGTGGCTGAGGTCTTGGCGTTGCCCATCGAAATGGTCCACGTCCGAAGTCATGAGAGCGATACAAGCCCTGTTGACCTTGGCTCCTATTCCAGCCGTGTCACGTTCATGAACGCCAACGCCGCCATCCGTGCGGCCATCGGCATTCGAGACCAACTGCTCAAGGCCGCCTGGGAGATGCTGGGCTACCACCCCAATGTTCTGGTGCTGAACGACCGCCGAATCTACTACAAGCACGACCCCGCCATCGGCGTCTCTTATCTTGAAGCACTTCACAAGGCTCAGGCCGACACCGGTGCCCTCATCGCCCGAGGGGCCTACCGCTCGCCGCCCATGGGTGGCGTTCACAAAGGTGCCGCTGCTGGCCTTGCGCCGGCATATTCGTTCTCGGCCTACGTGGCCGAGGTTGATGTCGATGTCGAGACCGGCCTGGTATCCTGCACCAACGTGTGGGCAGCTCACGATTGTGGCAAAGCGCTCAACCCGCTGGCCGTGAAAGGACAGATCATCGGATCGTGCCACATGGGTCTGGGGCAAGTCCTGACCGAGAAGATGGTCTATGGACGCACCGGGCACCTCCAGAATGCGAACCTGTTGGAGTACAAGATTCCCTCCGTTCACGAAATGCCTCACGTCGAGGCCATTATCGTGGAATCCAGCGACCCCGAGGGGCCGTTTGGCGCCAAGGAAGCCGGCGAAGGCCCCCTCCTTCCCATCTTGCCGGCCGTCGTGAACGCTGTCTACGATGCCATCGGCGTTCGTCTACGAGACTTGCCACTGACGCCGGATGTTGTACATGCTGGCATCCAAAAGCACCTCAAGAAGAACGGACTGGACGACGAAGAACAGATGGAACCCCCTCGTTTGACGCACGGTCCGTTGCAATCGATTTTGGTTGCTCGAGGCGATGAGCACCGAGAACGCGACCGTCTGAGGCAACGCAGTGAAGACACTTCTGCTTACGTCAACGGTGTTCTGTTCGGGTTCGACCCCGACCGACCGCTCTCCGAACAGGTTGACGGATGGCGAGAAGCCGACGAACCCCTGCCAGAGCAACTGGCCGAGCTTGGGTTCGCTGGCCGTGCTTGGCTCAAAAAAGAGCAACGCCACATGGAGGATGATGCCTGATGCTGATGCCTCCGTTTGAACTGCACCACCCCACCACGGTGGCCGAGGCGGTTGAACTCGCCGCTTCGCTGATGGAACAGAACGAAGCCTTCGATTGGGTTGCAGGGGGCACGGATGTGCTTCCAAACTACAAGTGGCGCATCAATCCTAAACCCCATGTGATTTCCCTTGCAGGCATCGAAGAGGCGCACAACCTCTCTGCCAGTGAAATCGGTTGCATGGTCCCGCTGTCCTCATTGACGGCTGCCAACGGTGTTCATCCCTTGCTCGTCGAAGCAGCAGCCAAGATCGCCTCCTCTTTGATTCGAAAGAGCGCCACCGTTGGCGGAAACCTGTGCCTTGACACCCGTTGTTTCTGGTACAATCAAAGTGAGGATTGGCGCCGTTCAATTGACTGGTGTCACAAAGCAGATTGCGGTACCGGCGCCGATTGCCGTGTGATTCCCAACCAGAACACCTTGTGCGTCGCCACCTACCAGGGCGACCTCGCACCCAACTTCATGGTGCTCGATGCCTCTGTCGTGCTTATTGGTCCCGAAGGTCAACGCACGCTTCCTCTTTCGGAGTTTTACGAACTTGACGGGATGAAGAAAAACGTGCTCCAACCCGGCGAATTCCTGCTCAAGGTGGAACTTCCTGCGGACGCGAAGAAGCGAAGAGGTTGCTATCAGAAATTGCGCGTGCGTGAGTCGTGGGATTTCCCCGAAGCCGGCATCGCCGCCTCATGGTTCCCCGGCGATGCCACGACACTGAAAGTAGCCAGCACGGCGCTCGAATCCATTCCACGACTTCATGACGAACAGGTGGAAGCACACCTCGCCGAAGGTGAACTTGACCCGGTCGGATTGGCGGTGCTGGTCCAAAAATCGGTCAAGCCCGTGAACAACACGGCGTTGCCGCCTCGGTACCGCCGTTCCATGGTGAAGACGTTGACCAAGCGGGCTCTTCGAGGAATTTTGGATTGAGGCGGTTTCGTGAAGCAAGTTGCCCCGCTCCTGCTGGCCCTCTCGCTGGTGTTGATGCTGCCTGCCGGACAAGCTCAAGACATGCAAGGCCCTTCGTGGGAGATGGGTTGGGTCACGGATGTTGACCCCAAGTACATCGTGGACCTCGAGGATGATTGGGATGTGACCGGAGAGTTGGTGGTGTACGTGGCCAACGAGGGTCCAGCCGCCCTGAACCTCGCCCTCACCTACGACTACGACGAGGAAGGCCCCTTCGTTTTGGATGGCCCGGAGAGCATTGAGGTGGCGGGCAACACCAACGACACCTTCCGAATCACCATCACGGGTGCAGCGGCCGATGTCGTGCGGGCATTCTCTCCCTCCTCGAGCGTTGAACTCGTCGTTGTTGGCGAGGAAAAAGTAGGCGATTCGACGTTGAGGACACAAGAGCTCGAAGCCGACATCACGGTGCCGAGGATGTATCGGCTGGTGCCCAACGCAGTTGAGCCGACCGACGTGTTGTTTGCAGGCTCGTGGGTTGACTTTACCCTTGAGGTGAGCAACCTCGGCAACACACAAGACGCCATCACGATGGGAGAAGCCACGGTCAGGAGTTGCCCCCATCTCTCGGTTTCTGGCATGGAACAACTCGACAACACCGTGGTGCAGGTCACCAATGCCAATGGCGACAACAAAGCGACCTTCACACTCCGACTTGAAGCGAGTTCGAGCCATCAGGAGCGAACCTGCGAGGTGTCCATTGCGGTCGAATCCGAAGGCGATGGGAACCAGCGTTCGAGCACCTTCAACGTGGACGTCAGTGCGCCTGCAGCCGACGATCCGACTCTCCCTGACGACGACGTTGACGATGATGACGCCGGCTCACTGAGCACCTCCGATTCGTTGCCTTGGCCGCCGGTGGGTCAACTCCTCCTGGCTTGTGCGGTCGCCGTTCTCTTCGCTGGTAGAAATAGCGAATCCAAGTCAATGGAAAAATGATGTAATTTTCTCCCATTTGGGCGGTTCTCTTCCAACCGATAACCGAAGGACTGTGGGAAAGAAACCTCAGAATTTTCCTGCCCATCCTTGAGCAACTATTATGTGTGGAATGTGTCTCCGAAGGTTGTAAATCTATGGTTTTCATCATAGATGTGGGGGAAGGACCTTGGCAGAAGCAGAACGAACCAATTTGAGCCTTGAAGCATGGCTCATGATTGGTCTGCTGGTCTCCGTCCTGCTTTCCACGGTTGTCATCGCTGTGGTTTCCGCCGGAAAAACCACCGTGTTTTCTCCATATGAGAACGATTCGGACTACGAAGAGCAACAACTCACCTTCATGCGAGACAGCCTTGACGACTTCACCGTCGCCAACACAATGTCAACGCCCATGCTCGTGAACGACTGGCAGAACCCACACCGAACCCTGCTCGTCGTCGCCGCCCCAGAGAAGCCCTTTGACGCCGCCGAGGCCGCTGCCATTCACGACTTTGTCACCGAGCGAGCGGGCAAGGTCATCCTCGCCTCCAACTCGACCAACGCCCAACAGGTGGCTGAAGAGTTCGGTGTGAAGTACTTCGACGCACCTGTCCGGGACGACATCAACACCGGTCGCTACTACGAGGTCACCGACGAGAACGACGATCGAATTTCTCCCGACACCAAGAAACTCTGGTCGGTCGCCAGCGTCAAGCGCGATGTGGCCACCATGGGTGATGAAAAGGCCGTCCCTTGCTCCGAAGACGACGTCCGCCAGGAGAACGTCAACAACTGCCGTATGCCGGTCTTGTTCCACCGCCCCACTGCCATTCAGGTGCTGGATGAACAAGCCGACACCGATCGTGAAGTGCATGTGTTGGCCGCCGCCTCAACCTCTGCAGAAATTGACGCCGGTAAGGGCGATTCCAACCCCACGCTTGGCGAGGGTGAAACAGGGCTCATCATCCGCATCGATTACCCCGGCCAAACCGTCCTCGACCAGCGCTCGCTTGACAAAGGCGGCGACATCGGTGAAATCAGCGCCACCGGCAGCATCGTTTTCGTGTCTGACCACTCCGTGCTGGCCAACCACCTTTGGGACCAAGCCTACGCCGAAGAAACCGGCAAACAACAATGCGATTCTGAACTCTACATCCAGTTCGGCCACATGTGCTGGGACACGGATTCAGAGGGCCTGAACAAGGGTCTTGGCGACACCACTTGGCGAGGCAATGAGGCCTTCTTCACCGCCCTCATCAACGACATGATGGAGTTTGACAACGACGAACTCTCGGCCACCATCGCCCGTGATACCTCGGCCTTCAACGTGGTCTTCGACGAAAGCCGCCACGTGTCTGGCAGCCTTTCCATGCCATTCACCGAAGCCATGGGCGCCATCGTCCTCCTGACGAGCGACGGCGTGCTCAAGTGGCTCATCATCCTCAACCTCTTTGCACTCTTGGCCATCGCCATCATGGTGGTCCCAGAGAAGGAAAACTGGCGTCACGTCTTCGACTTGACGCGATTCAGAGAGCGTCCGACCAAGTTGGACCCCACCCAATACCAACGGCGAACCCGGGAGGCCTTCCTCACCAAGGTTCGCAATTTCAACGACCTGACGCGAGACGAATTTGCTCGCAAGTCCCCAGCGGAAGTCATGCAGATGATCCGCGAACCCCGATTGGTCGAACTGGTGAGTTCGAACCGTGCCTACTCCAACGATGAACTGAGGGAACTGATCCCGCAAATACGTCGTTGGGGAGAATGAAACAAGGAGGAAAAGAAATGCAACCCCCAGCCCCCCCAGCAGCCCCGCCCGCGCCTGTTCCTGCAGCGCCAGCAGCACCGGTGGCCCCTGCCGCACCCGCCCCACCAGTGGCGCCAGCAGCACCCGCCGCACCTGTTGCACCTGCAGCACCGGCCGCTCCGGCC
>CAXRAL010000030.1:0-4426 GCA_964228815.1 Candidatus Poseidoniaceae archaeon | reverse complement strand
GTCCTGAACGGTGAAGGAAGGTGAGGTGAGACGAGCCTCGTCAATGACCGGTGCCGTGTTGCCCACCGTCAATGGAGCGCTGCTGGACCAAGGCGACCACAGCGCACCGTCGTAGGCCCGCACCTGCAGCGTCCATGCTTCCCCCTTGGCGGTAAAGGAAGCCGGGAGCGGATTCAGGTTGTTGGCCTCCACCACCACCGCTCCGTCCTTGCTCCACTGCAACTCGGTGGACTGGATGCTGTCTCCGTCAGGATCGCTTTCCGTCCAGGTGGCCGAGATGCTGTCACCCGTGGCGGGAGTGATGCCGCCACCAAGTTGCACATCGCTGACGGCAGGGGCTTGGTTGCTGGAGCCAACGGTGATCGAATCGGAGGTCAGCCAATCCGACATGTCGGTTCCATCGGAGACCCTGACCTCGACGGTCCACACGTCCCCCGGCCTTGTCGCGAACGACGGCAGGGTGGTGGCGTCGTCCAGTGAATCCACCCGGGAACCGGCGAGGCTCCAGCGCGTTTCGGTCGAGGCAACAGCATCCCCGTCAGGGTCTTCGCTTTGCGCGGTGAAGGTCACGTCTTCGGAGGTGTCGGGAGCCACGTCACTGGGCGTCACCGACAGCATGGCGGGCGCTGAATTGACGATGACCACGGGACTTGAGGTCACCGTGGATCCTGCGTCTTCTCCGTCGGAGGGGGTCACTTCCACATGCCAGGATTCACCCTTGGATGTGGCGGATGCGGGCAGCGTCAGGCCGGTGTGGGCTCCCTGTGCCGCCCCGTTTCGGAACCATGCGACCGTGGTGCCGCTTTCTGGGTCGCCGTCGTCGTCGCTGAAGGTGTACGCCGCCGTGAGGTCCTCGGCCGTGGTGGGCGCCAGAGGTGAGATGGCGAGGTTGCTGACGGTCGGTGGGGTGTTGGACACCGCTTCGTTTGCCGTCACCGACGTCGTCCCGTAGGTGTCGCCGCTGGTGCCACCGTTGCCGTTGGCAGAGAGGATGGCGAGATCGAAGCGGGCCGATCCAGATCCTGCGGAGGGCGCCGTCCAATCAAAGGACCAGGAGGTGGTGCCGTAGGAGAAGTCGTGCGTGGCTTGCTTGCCGTTGGAGTTGATCTTGGTGTTCGCGTCGGGGTTCGAGAGTTGACCTTTGGTGACGGCGAGGCTGAATCCGCCGGTGGTGGGCGAGGTGACCATGCCGACCGTCAGGGCGTAGGTGGTGCCTGCCGTGTAGTCGGTCGGTACGCCGTTCAGTTGTGCGGTGGCTGAGGATGAACCATGGCAGCCGCAGCCCCCCGAGCTGTTGAATTTCCCGCCGCTGTTGGCGACGACCTGTCCCATCGGAGCGACGGTGAGCAGCAAGGTCACAACGAGGATGGCCATGGCCGTACGCATAGGGGAAAATATCCGTTCGCTTTCTTTTACCCTTGTTCGGCCATTCACGTCGTGTGGAAGGCTGAAACAGGCGACTGCGGCGGAATCCACCTGCGTTGCCGTCACGAATCCTTCTGGTCGTTCCAAACCCGCTGAGCGACGACGCGCAGGTCCGTTTCCCAACCTTCGAGTTCAGGATAGTCCGTCGGCTCCACCCCGTGCACGGCGGCCAGCCAGATCAGTGTGCCCGCATCGGTCAGAATAGCGCCAGCATGCCCCTTGTCGTCGGTGAAGATCGAGGTGGCCTTGCTTCCTTGCAGTTTGGTCACGTCCCCTTCGAGTTCCCCTGCCTCGAACATTTCGCGCAATTCGTAGGCCAGCGCGCCGTGGTGGAAGGTGAACACGTCTGTGCCGGGATACTCCGCGCTGAGGTTGTGTGACACATTCACCCAGTATGGATAGAGGTCAAGGGTGGAGTTGGCCGCGTATTCGCTGGCGTTCTCGAAGCTGCTGGGGAAGTCCTTCCACGGCATGGCCAAGCCGACGCGCACGTCAGGGTTCTGCGCCACGGCGTAGTCGGTGAAGTTCCACACGGCTTGGTCGGTGTCGAGGGTTTGGATGAATTCAGGTGAGCAGCAGATCATGATCAGGACGTCGATTTCTCCGGTGTCGAGGTAGGCCTTGATGTTCGCTCGATGCGCAGCGTCTTCCCACAGCAGGCCAGGCGATCCGGATTCGCCGCCGCTGAATTCGATGTACTGGGCATGGTCTTCGAAGCCGGCCACGTGGGCGTAGTCTTCGAGGGATTCGGCAAAGCGTCGTCCGAAACTGTGGCCGATGTAGAGCACGTTGTGCTCGTCTGCGTTGACGTCCTCTGGGGTGGTTTCTGACCCTGAGTCGTTGGATTGGCCAACGCGTCCGATGCAGCCGGACAACGACAGGCTGGCGAGCATCAGCATGGCGCACACGATGACCTGGGGTCGCATGGCCCCTTCTTTCTCCCTGCCCGTTTACCTATCTTCGGTCACGGTGGTGGTACAGCAGCGCGTCTTGCCGACCGACGTTCATATGCTCTGATGCAGGGATACACGCATGGTTGCGAGTTTGGAAGACGTCACGAACACCTTGGACGGCATGTCATGGAAGTACGTCGTGAAGGACGACAAGGAGAACGTCTTGACCGGCGTGGTCACGGACGACTACCGTGATGCGGACGGTGAGAACCGCCTCGGGTTGCTCATCAGGATCGTCGAAGACGGCGAGATGCTGGTGGTCGCTGCGCCCTTTGCCCGCCGCGTGCCGGACCTCAACGACACGGCACGCCTTGCGCTCTTGGACCTCATCAACGAAGCCACCCGCAACTACAAACTCGCCCGCGCGAGTTGGGACCCCAACGACGGTGAAATCACCGCGCACGTGCAGATTCCCATCGAGCAGGCCGCCTTTCACCCGAGCATGCTCGAGCGCTGCATCGGGAACGTCATCGAATTCTTCGAACGCTACGGCAGCCGCATCGACGAGGTGCTGAACACGCCGACGATCACCGTGCCCGAAAAGGACGAGTTGATCACGATGACGCACGCCGAGATGATGGAGCGCTTCGCCCGTTACCAGGCGGAACTCGAAGACGGCGTTTGAGCCTCAAGCCTCGTTCGGAGTTCCACCGGACTTGGCCATGCCATGTTCCATGTCTTCACGGGCCAAACGGTACTGGACACGCTTCGTCTCCCATGCTTCGTCTTGCATGGCGTTGTACCGCTCACGGCGCTTGGCCATGTCGATGCCACTTCGTGCGCTTCGGTCCATCCTGAAGACGATGTAAGAAAGGATGACGCAGACTGCGAAACAGGCTCCAGCGACGAAGAAGAATGGATCGCCTGGCATCTCGCCAGAAGAGTTCACACGGGTGCCGACAAACCCAAGCAAAGCGATTCCTGCGAAAAGGAACACCCACATGAACATGAAGAAAATGAACTCGTAGGGTTCCATCTTGTCTCGGCTTCGGGGCTTTTGCATGATTTCGTCACCTGCGTTCATGATTTCGTCCTCAAACGGGAGTTTGGGAATGGTCATATTTGAGGATAAGGGCGACGTAGTGACACTCTGGAGAATATTTTCGTTGTCTGTGACGGTCTTGTCTGGCTCCGGTAGCACAAGTCCCTGGGGGAGATCGGATTCTTTTTCCACCATCATGAGGCCTACGCGTATGGTTGCCGTGAGTGTGATGACCGGCAGGACAAGGATGTGCCATAGGAAGCCCAACAAATCGTTCGTTTCGAAGGGTACGAGCAATGAAGCAGGCCCTTTTGAGATCGCAGGAAGGGCCCAAACAAGCACCATTGCAATCAAGATTCTTCTATACGACCCGATGGTCGCCGCTGAGAATGAGAGCATAATGGAGTCGAAAAGAAGAACCAACAACAGGCCGTATCCAACGTAGTGTGCCCAAACAACATCACTGTCGAATGCCAGGTCGAAATGAGGGATTCCGAAAACGATAGGATCGACTTGTTGAGCAGATCCAGAAACGATGGCAATGACGTTTGTCGATGTACACAACACCACGAACAGAAGGAACCAACCAAACACCAAGTCAGGGCCATATTGCCCGAGGGTGGCAACTGTGTTCGAAACGGTGGTGGAGAAGGTCTTGCTTGCCGAGTTTGTCTTCTGCGTGGTGGGCATTGATGAGGCACCCGTGGGTGGAAGAATGACGTATTGCTTTCCATCCTGCTCGACAGCAGAAACACTCGCAGGAACTGGTTCTCTATGTTGAACACTTGTTGTCTGCTGGAAATCCACATGATTTTCTTCAAACTCCTGAGCATCTAAGTTACCTTGCGATTCATCCTGATAGTCAGGGTTTTCCTCAGGAAGGTCCGGGCCCAGGGCGATGACCTGCGTCGAATTAGGCACTTGAGC
The DNA here is from genome assembly GCA_964228815.1 of Candidatus Poseidoniaceae archaeon. Taxonomy (GTDB): domain Archaea; phylum Thermoplasmatota; class Poseidoniia; order Poseidoniales; family Poseidoniaceae; genus Poseidonia. The sequence goes on along the minus strand of CAXRAL010000030.1, from coordinate 139 downwards.
CGCTTGCGCTTTGCGCTCGTCACGTGCTTCTTTGGCTTGCTTGACTTTCTCCTTCGTCTGCTTCATGCCCTTGCTCACGGATTCTGCGGCTTGCTCAGCGGCCACGCTGATCTTTTCTGAGACGTCAGCGGTGCTCTCG